>JAJRUA010000035.1 GCA_024278035.1 Planctomycetota bacterium
CCAACAGTTGACGGCTAAGCCCCACTGACGAGCCTGAGCGGAGGTTTTTTTCTCGTGATTTCGAGGCCTACCCACGATAAGCCCGGATGGACGTACTTCGGATCGCTGAATGCCTCCCTGTGGGTTCGGGGATAGGCTCTTAGCCAACGAGACGAATTTCGGCTCTTTTGGAAAATTATCGAAGGGCGAGGATCGATAGGGTCATCACCATGGGGGGGCTCCTTGAGAATTAGCGTAATCGAAACCGTTGGTATCCCAACGGTGTGGGCCACACAAGGAGAAGAATAGCCGCGGTGTGTTACTGGCGTGTTACGCTTTGGTCCCCCGTTGGTCTTTTGTTGTTAAATCTTCCTCGCCAGGATGACGAGGCTATAGCCGCTCCATCCTGGAGCGGGAAATTGCTGCCCCTGCATCAAACGGCGTTCTCCAAGCCTCGACGGAGCACCTCAAAGGTCTTGGGAATGTCGAGCGCCGTTATGACTTCGACGTTGGGACGCATGCCCTGCGTCGATCGGCGGTCAAAGATGGTTGCGCCAAGGGTTAGCTCCCCTGCGGTTTCGACATCGCCGTGCATTGGTTCGGCCGAGACCAATTCCGGATAGGCCACCGCTACGATCGCCGCCACATCGTGTAGGCAGATTCCCTCCATCGCAAACCGCTGACGATAGGCACGGTAGAAGCCGGGGAGCATCTCGGCAAGCAACCTCGTCGTTCGCGACGAATGAGAACGAACGAACTCAAGAAAATCGTAGCCGGCAAACATTTGCTGCGTAATGTCCACCGGCAGCACGGTCGTATTGGCAGCCGAGTGAAACACCTGACGAGCAGCCTCAGGGTTACAGTAGACGTTGAACTCGGCGGCGGGCGTGACGTTGCCGCCGGCTGAGACACTGCCGCCCAGCGCCAGCACGCCGCGTAAGTCCTCAGCGACCTGAGGCTCACGCGTAAGGACAGCAGCGAGGTTGGTCCATGGTCCCGTGCCGATGAGAGTGATCTCGCCAGGCGCTTTGCGGACTTCATCCGCAATCAATTTCACGGAAGGATGGTGGTTGGCCATTTCCGCGACGGGGATCTCGGCACTTCCCAAGCCGAACGGCCCGTGCAACTCGTGGGCATCCGCACAGAGTGGTTGGCGAGGGTCGGCGGCTCCAAGCCGAGGCCAACGGGGCGGATCGATCCGTTCGATGATCGCCTGCACGTTGCGGGTCGCCTGCTCTGCACGGATATTGCCGCCGGTCGCTGTGACAGCAACCACTTCGAGCTTGGGCTCGGCGAGGGCAAAACAGAGGGCGACAGCGTCATCGACGCCGGGATCCATGTCGAGAATGACTTTGTGGGGCATCTTGCCTTGCGGGGTAAATCAGCGTGGCGGTTTTTCCTCGCCAGGATGGCGAGGCTATGTGGGGGGCTTATGTGGGGGGGGGCATCGTTTTGACCGGCACCTCCCTTTGTTGGGCGGGCGTCGCTATCTTGTAACGTGTTATGGCTTCGATTCCAAACCTTTTTTCCGAAGATTTTGATGTCTGAATCGCTCAGGGAGACGCTCGATCACCTTGCGAAGAGGGAAAATCTCTCACAGGAGACGATGCGGGAAGCGATTGGTGTCCTCATGCGTGGCGAAGCGGACGAGACACAGATTGCCCAATTGTTAACGTCGCTTGCCGAAAAAGGGGAAACGGTCGAAGAGGTCGCCGGGGCAGCCCTGGCCATGCGCGGGCACATGACACCCATTCGCTCCACCCGAACCGGCTTGGTGGATACGTGCGGCACAGGAGGGGGCGGGTCGCCGACGTTCAACATTAGTACCACGGCGGCGATCGTTGCCGCCGCGGCGGGGGCACCCGTCGCCAAGCATGGCAACCGAAGCGTCACCAGCCGCACTGGCTCGGCCGATGTGCTGGCAGAGCTGGGGGTGAACATTGTGGCTTCGGTCGAACAGGTCGAAGCGTGCCTGGAGGAGCTGGGCCTTTGCTTCTGCTTTGCGCCGCTCATGCACCCCGCCATGCGGCACGTTGGTGCGGTACGCAAGCGACTTGGCATTCGCACAATTTTTAACATTCTAGGACCGCTAGCCAATCCGGCTGGTGCCGAGTTCCAACTGCTCGGTGCCGGGCGTCCTGAGATTCAGCCTCTATTGGCCGGAGCACTTGAACGGATCGGCACCAAGCGAACGTTGGTCGTCAGCGGCAAGGATGGCCTGGGTGACGTGACGATCAGCGGAACGACGCACGTCTCTGAAGTCACCGCCGATGGTGTCAGGCAGTACGAATGGACCCCTGAGGATTTCGGCATCGACCGAAGTGGCACAGCAGGCCTGGCGGTAGAAAGCCCCGAACACAGCGCAGCCGTCATCCGCAAGGTACTGAAAGGGGCGCCTGGTGCGGCGCGGGATGTGGTCGTTCTGAATGCCGCAGCAGCGTTACTTTGTGCGGGACTAGCCGATTCCCCGAGCAACGGAGCGGCCCTAGCGATAGGGGCAATCGACAGCGGTGCGGCTGCCCAGTTGTTAGCCAAACTGGCCGAACGCTCGCACGCCCCTGCTTGACCTCCCCCCCCCTCCGGGCGCCGGCGTTTACGGCTCGCCTGAGGATACTGTGCAACCTTTTTTATGCTAACGAATTTCCAATCACCGAACGAATCGACGGCCCCAAGTGGCAATTCCGTTCGTGCGCTGTTTGTTAGTGATATCCATCTGGGAAGTAAGCACACGCAGGCGGAGGATTTTCTTGAATTGCTCCGTCAGTATGAACCCCGCTATTTGTATATCGTTGGTGACTTTATTGATGGTTGGAAGCTGAAACGGCGTTGGCGCTGGTCGCCCGTTTACGATCAGATATTCCAGCGGATGATGAAGCTCAAGCAGTCGGGAACCGAGCTGCTCTACACGCCAGGAAACCACGATCATTTCTTGCGGAATTATTTGACGAGCTTTGGCGTAATTACGATCCGCGATCGCTTTGTACATGAGGCCGCCGACGGAAGAAAGTATGTCGTCACACATGGCGACCAATTCGACCGCGTCGAGCAAAATTGGCAGTGGCTCTCACTTGTGGGCTCCTACGCCTACGACGCCGTGCTAACAACCAACCGTTGGGCCAATCGCTTGCGAGGCAAGAAGCACGATCCCTACGCCCTGAGCGGTCTTATCAAACGGCGGGTAAAAAAACTGGTGAAACGGCTGAGCGATTACGAAGAGCAGTTGGCCCAAAATGCCCGAGAAGCCGATTGCCAGGGGATCATCTGCGGGCATAGCCATACCCCGCGAATCGAAGCGATCGACGGCATTGCCTATCTCAACACGGGCGATTGGGTGGAAAACTGTACCGCTTTGCTCGAATATGACGATGGCCATTTCGAGCTAATCCACCGTGACGGAACCTTAATCGACCACCTACCCGCACGCCCGGAAGTGCAGGAATCCTAGCTGTAGGCGGAAGCCGGCGGTTTTCCCGCTTGCTTCGTCCGATGACTCCGCCGGCTTCCGCGGGTGGCTATTATCTTGCTATGACTTGGCGTCTTAGGGCGACTCCTTTCAACCGCTTTGCAATCGGGCTCGACTCCCCTAAACTGGCCCCATGTTAATGACTGCCCTAAGTCGTGCTGTCTTTAAGGCTTGCCACGGCAATCAACTCGTCTACAACACCTGCTGGGAAGACCCCCGGCTGGATCGCATTGCGCTCGAACTGGGCCCCGGCGATCGGCTGTTGGTTATCACCTCCGCCGGTTGCAATGCGCTCGACTACGCGCTCGACGAGCCCGAACGAATCGATACGGTCGATGTGAATCTCAGGCAAAATGCACTGCTTGACCTCAAACTGGCGGCTATCCGACAGCTTGACTACGAAACATTTTTTGATATTTTTGGCCGCGGTAAGACCGACCGATGGAAAGAAATCTATAACGATTCGCTTCGCACCGAATTACCCGCGACAAGCCGAGAGTACTGGGATAAAAGCGGAAAGTTTTTTCATGGCAAAGGGCGTCGCCCCAGCTTTTACTTCCGTGGTTCGTCGGGCACGTTCGCTTCGGGGATCAATTGGTACATCGACCGACGGCTGAAAATTCGCAAAGAGATTGAGCAACTGCTTTCGTCCGAAACAATTGAAGAACAGAAAGAAGTCTACGAGACCTCGGTCAAACCCGCCTTCTGGGGCCCCGGTATCAAGTGGGTCATGCGGCGCGATGCGGCCCTGTCGCTGCTGGGCGTTCCCCAAGCACAGCGACAGCAACTCGAACGCTACTACCCGGGAGGCATTGCCAAGTTCGTGGAAGACAGCCTCGACACTGTGTTTAGCAAGCTGCCAATCAAAGACAATTATTTTTGGCGCGTGTATCTCACGGGCGAGTACACGCCCGATTGTTGCCCCGAGTACCTCAAGCCGGAGAACTTCGCACGGCTCAAGGGGACGAATGGCCAGCCCGGCCTTGTCGATCGTATCCATACGCACACGACGACCATCCTGGAGCACTTGAAGGGCGTCGAGCAAAAATACTCGCACTTTGTGCTGCTTGACCATATGGACTGGATGGCAGAGCACATGCTGGACACACTTGGCGAACAGTGGCAAACGATTATCGATCACGCTGACGACGATGCAAAGATTCTTTGGCGTAGTGCGGCGGTCATCTGTGAGTTCGTCGATCCGATTGAAGTGAATGTCGACGGAAAACGACGTCCCCTGGGCGAAATCCTGGAATACAACCGTGACTTGGCGGACGAACTACACGCCAAAGATCGGGTACATACTTACGGCGGTTTCTCGATTGCAACGCTGCGTCGCTAGGGAATCGCCAAAGAACTTATGGAGTCCTGCGCGAACAAAGCGTCAGGCCGACCATCGGAAGGCCAGTTTTAGCCGACCGATGGGGGGCACCGAGAGTAAATTTGCTAACGCGGGCAGACATCAATAACGAGAAAAAGGCGTCGCATGGGGGCTCTCAGCCAACTCAAGACTCTGTACCACCTGACCCTATCGCCCATTCGGGGTAATACCCACGAAGAGCGGCTGGATAGCTTTTATGGTGGCCAAGCGGACGACTACGATGCGTTCCGCAAGAAGATGCTGCATGGACGCGAAGCGCTCTTTGAGGCGTTGCCCGCCGGCGGTTCGTGGGTCGATATCGGCGCAGGAACCGCACGCAACGGCGAACTCTTTGGGGAGCGCCTTCGTGAGTTCGAAAAGGCGACGTTTGTCGATCTTTCCAAGTCGCTGTTGGCGGTGGCCGACAAACGACTTGCGGACCGTGGTTGGACCAACGCCCAGACGCTCCACGCCGATGCCACACAGCTTGACTTGCCCGATGAATCGGCAGACCTCGTAACGTTTACCTACTCCCTAACGATGATCCCCGATTGGTTTGCGGCGATCGACGAAGCGATTCGTCTTCTCAAACCGGGGGGCACCATCGGCGTCGTCGATTTTTACGTCTCACGCCGCTACCCCGCCCCCGATCACCGGAGGCACTCTTACTTCGCCCGCAATTTCTGGCCCTTCTGGTTCGGCAATGACAACGTCCACCCGAGCGCCGACCATCTCCCCATGCTAGAACGCCGGTTCCAAACCGAGAGCCTCTCAGAACAACAGGGCAAACTGCCTATGGTGCCGGTGCTTCGGGCTCCGTATTACCGGTACGTTGGGAAAAAGGTGGAAAGCTAGGCGTTGCCCGAGAGTCTCCCCCTCCCCCTTCTCTTCGTTTTCATGTCCACGATCTTCTACAGCGTGATGGGTGAAGGCCGGGGCCATGCGGCCCGAGCGCGGGCGATGATTGAGCACCTGCGTGATCGGCATCGCATCGTACTTTTTACTTCGCATGATGCCCTAGCGTTCCTTAGCCAACAGTATGCGAAGGATCCGGACATCGCGATCCATGAGATTCCCGGCCTCAAGTTCCATTACTCGGGCGATCAACTCGATAACGGCAAGACACTACGCGAAGGGCTTGCTTTTTGGGCCATGGCCAGCCATTACGCCCGGCAGTTGGACGAACACTTTGACCGAGAGAAACCCGATCTCCTGGTTTGTGATTTCGAGCCGCTCGCTCCGCGCGCTGCTCGGCACCATGGCGTGCCGGTGCTGAGCCTCGATCACCAACACTTTATGTCGACCTACGATCTTTCGTCGTTGCCAACTCGCCTGCAGCGTTGGGCCGGTTCGATGAGTTGGTCCATTTGGGCTTTTGATATTGGAGAGAAAAAAACCGTCGTTTCGGCCTTCTACAAACCACCTTTGCGAACTGGGCAGGAAGACGTCGTGCAGGTCGGCCCCTTGCTTCGCCCCGCACTGTGTGAGCGAACGCCAGAGGTCGGGCCTCACTTGCTCTCGTATCTCCGCCGAGCGACACCGCCGGGGGTCGTTGATTTACTGGCCGAACAACCTCTGCCGGTAAAACTCTATGGTCTGGGCCAGCAGGAACCACGCGGTTCGGTCACCTTTTGCAAAATCAACGAAGCGACCTTCCTCGATGATCTGGCCTCGTGCGATGCCGTCATCGCTGCCGCTGGCAATCAGTTGCTCGGCGAAGCGTTGCACTTCGGCAAGCCTTTCTTCGCCCTGCCCGAGTACAACCACCATGAACAGTGCATCAACGCCTGTTTTCTTGAACAACTGGGCGGCGGCGCGCAGCAGTACGTGGAGCAAGTCACCTCAGAAGAAATCGCAGGATTCCTTGAATACCGAGAAACGTACCGACAAAACCTTGCCGACTCCGAAGAAACCTACGATGGCACCGCTGATGCCGCCGCAGCGATTGAAGCAATGCTGTAAAAAACTGAACCACGGACAACACCGATTCCACGGATGAAGAAATACCCGTGAAATCGGTGGTTCTTTTTTTCGTAACCGTTCACGGGTAAAATTGGTAAATCGCGGATTTGAGAAAGTTGCTATAGTTCGTAGATGGCGAGCAAGGACGACATTATCGCGAATTTGCGATCGACTACGAAAGTACCTGGATGACGATGGCAAGACGGTTCTTCCGGACGCGTCGGAACCAGCCGATCTTTGGGCCTCGGATGCTGGCGTTGAACCGACCAACAATCATTCGGAACAACCGATTCGCCATTGCGTAATCGATCGCCGCCCTTTTTGCCAGGAAACATGGGCCAGGGGACTCGCAGCA
>JAJRUA010000367.1 GCA_024278035.1 Planctomycetota bacterium
GAAGATTTTAGGACATGCAGTAAACACTCCCCATCTTCACCGGCAAAACCGTTTACGCTGCACGGCGTAGGGGAACTTCGTTGGTGGTTTCGACCGTGCCGCGCTCAAGCAGCTCGGCCGCTACCGTACGGCTAAGCTGGTGGCGATCTTCGCCCCGCAGCACGGCAACCCCCCACTTGTCGAGCAGGTATTTGCCACCGTTGTAAACCGAACGGTAATGTTTCTTGTTCGTATAAACAGGGATGTTAGTCGGAATGGCCCGAATGTTGAATGCCAATCGGTGGCGATCGGTCGTATTGGGAGCCGATCCATGAATGCACCGCTCGGTGAACAGGATCATCTGCCCCGCCCGGCAAGGAACCTCGACAATTTCTGCCTCTTCTTCGTCAAAATCAAGTTCAAAAGCCGCGTTGTAGAAGCCGACCTTTCCGCCGAACTTGATCGGACGAATGCTATCATGGGTACGTGCCGCAAAACGGAGACAGCCATTTTCTGTTGTCGAGTCATCCACTGCAATCCACGCGGTGATCTGAAACAACTCGTTCCGATCTTCGGGGAAGATGGCAGGGTCTTGGTAATCCTCCACCATGAAAGTGCTAGCTTGATGCCACTGGATCGCTGGGGATCCGGGCCCCTTGTAGAAAATTTGCGAACGCCAGCAAAGCAAATCGGGGCCGAGCAACTGAGCGATACGGTCCGTAACAGCAGGCGTTTTCATGTAGTTCCACAAGCGCGGCATCTCAAAGTGGCGGTCCCTTGGCGTCACGAAATCGTACGTTTTCGAGACGGACCTTTCTGTCTCAAGCAGGTCTTGCTTGAAATCCCGCATTTGCTCGGGCGTGAAAACGTCGAACGGACCAGCAAAGCCCCGCTCGTAGAACGACTTGAGGTCGGCATGGCTTAGGCGATTCTCAGCCGCCACGTCCGCCTTCGACTCAATTCGGTCCGGCTGCTTGAACTCGCACGGCTGATCAATGTAGGCCTTGGTCAAACAAGAGCCCACCAGCATCTTGAACATTCGCGAATCCCAGTTGCGGACGATCGAACGCAGATCGCGGGGCAAAATTGACGTCGGCAACCGCAAGGTCTTGTAGGCCCACAACCCGGCAAGCAAAGTGCTTATCGGCAAACGTTTCCACAAGGGACGGGATTTGGGATGCATGTTCATAAGGACGCCGCCTAGTCTTAGCACAATAGTGTGATGAAAGAAGTAAAAGATCGAAGAAGGGTAGGCACCTCATCGAGCGATTCTGTTAATACGATCGGACTAAAAAAGCCTCATGATAAACCTAATCGTCACAATCCGGCGGCCTAAGCTCGCTTTGCTAGCGTCACGATCAAGCAGCCTCGGGAATGGCTGCTTATACTGAGAGGGAAAGAAGCCCTCCCCTTCATATTTCTGTGCTCCTTTTCTCGAAAAACGACGTCCGATGCCCAGCCAACCCCTATCAACACTGCTTGTTTGGATGCTACGACTGCTAGCGGTCGCGGCGTGTGGCTTGGCTGGCTACTTGTGGTACGTCAGTGCGAGCGTGGTGCCCGTCGCTGGCTGTGTCGGAGATATCTTCGACTGCGATGCGGTGCTCGCAAGCCGCTGGGCAAAGTGGTTTGGCTTGCCGGTCGCGGCGGCTGGCGTCGCTTGCTACACGCTCACGTTCGTCGCGTCGTGGTTCATTGGTGCTAAATCACTAAAGTACAACGACACGGGCTGGCGACTACTTGAAGTGCTCGTTCCCGCGATGATCGGGGCGGGCATTTGGTTTGTTGGCGTCCAAGCAGTGACGCTCGATTCCTTTTGCTTGTACTGCTTGCTGATCCATCTGTGTGGCATCGTGGTCGCCCTGCTTGTCATCACGCTTCGTGTAAAGGCTGGGGGAGAGAACAGCGGGCGTAACCGAACCGCAGCCATTGTGGGAATTGGTGGCCCGACAGGGATCGCTCCCCCGGCGAACGCCTTCCCTTCTGGCCCTCCTCGATTGGGGCTTCCTACCGCCGTGGGGCTGTTCTCCGTGCTGGTCCTCATCGGCGGACAAATCGCCTACGCCCCGCCCCTGCCACCACAGACCGTTGTCGAAGCCGACGCTTTGCCTGAAGACTTGAGTTTCAGCGATCCAGTGAGTCGGGCGGAATCTGCCCGAGAGGAGCCATCACTCGGCGAAGAATCCCCGCCTCCGGCAGCCACCTCCTCTACCACTCGATCTACCCTAGCGCCACGCAAAAAAAATGGTTCGAGAATCGTGGCGTTTCTCAATGGTCGATTGAATATCGACACCTACAGCCACCCCGTGCTTGGTTCGCCCGAAGCGCCGCACGTGGTGATCGAGTTGATGGACTACGCCTGCCCCCACTGCCGCGATTTCCATGAGGTGCTTGTCGAAGCGATCGACCGATTCGATCATCAGATTGCCGTGATCGTCATGCCGGTGCCGAGCGAAATCCTCTGCAATCCTTACATACGCCAAGCCAAACCGAAAAGCCGCGGCGCCTGTCGCATTGCCAAGGTATCGCTCGCTGTGGCAACCGTCGCACCCGAATCGTTCGGGGCGGTACACCGTTGGCTGCTACAAGGGAACCGCATGCCTCAGTACACGGCCGCCCTTATCGAAGCTCAGCGTTTTACCGACAATGAAAAGCTGAGTTTCGCTGTGCGAGATGCCGACGGCCAAATCGATGCCCACATCAAACGAAATGTCGAA
>JAJRUA010000368.1 GCA_024278035.1 Planctomycetota bacterium
GCTTGCCGAGGAGGGGCGTTCATGGTGTAATTCCGAACAAGAGGTTTCTTATCCCTATAACCCCGCACACCGATGCCCAAAACAGCGTTTATCTGGAAAGGCCTGATCTACTACGGCGAAGTCTTTGGCTTCTTGCTGGCGTGGGTTGCTGGAATCGTGATGATCTTGCAAGGGACGGACCGAACCGTAAGCGATATGCCGCTTGATCAGGTGGCTGTGGTGGAAATAGTTGGGAGTCGCTAGTTGCTAGGCACTAGTTGCTAGGCACTAGTTCGAGGTGCCCAACTGGTAACTGCCAACTGGCGCCTAGCGACTCTTAACTCTCTTCTGTCACCTCGTCCCGGGTGTCGCTCTGTTCTCGCTTGCGTAGATAAAGCTTAATCGGCACTTCGGGGAACGGCAGTTCGTCACGAAACTTTCCGAGCAAGTAGCGTCGGTAGGGCTTGGAGATGCCTGACGGCTGGCTACAGAACAAGACAATCGTCGGCGGCTGGACACCGACCTGCGTGGCGTAGTAAATCTTGGGCCGGCGGCCTTGGTGCATGGGTGGCGGCGAGTCCTGCAAGGCGTTGCGGAGCATTCGGTTGAGGGCGCCAGTGCCGACTCGTTCGCGAGATTGTTTGAAGAGCATTTGCCCGTGGTTGAGCAACGCTTTGACGTTCTTGCCGGACTCGCCTGTGATGAAGGCGATCGGTGCGTAACGGAGCGTTTGGAAGTTGTCGTTGAGGTAGGCAACCCATTTCTCGGTCGGCATCGTACCGGCGAGTTGGTCCCACTTGTTGACGACCAAAATACAGGGCTTGTGTTGTTGGGTGATGTAATCGCCAAGCTGTTTGTCGATTTTCCCGATGCGTTCGGTACAGTCAAGAAACAGAAAAACCACATCTGCCCGGCGGATGCTTCGTAGCGCTCGATGAGCACCATAGAAATCGATGTCGTGAACCTGTTGAGCGCGCTTGCGACGAATGCCGGGCGTGTCGATCGCGATGAAGGCCCGGTCGTCGAGCTCGAAACGAACATCCACGCTGTCGCGTGTCGTACCGGGGGTTTCGCTGACGATCATCCGCTCTGCTTGGACCAGCGTGTTGACGAAGGTGCTTTTGCCTGTGTTGCGCCGTCCGACAATGGCAACCTTCATGTCCGGCTCGGTGGGCTCTTCGTCTTCTGTCTCTTCAGGAATTTGCTCAACGATCTTGTTGAGCAAGACGGACCGACCGCGGTTCTGTGTGGTACTGACCTTGTAAAGCGAACGATGGCCTAGGCGGCGAAACTCTTCGGCCTGGGTATCGAACTTATCAGCATCCGTTTTATTTGCGACGCAAAGGACGGGTACTTTAAGGTAACGAAGCCGCTTGGCGACCTCTTGATCCATCGTCGTGAGACCCTCTCGGGTATCGACGATAAACAGGATAAGGTCGGCCGAGTCGATGGCGTTGGTGATTTGCTGCTCGATATCCTCCGTCAGCCGATCGGCGTCCATGTGGCCCATGCCGCCCGTATCAACGAGTTCAAAGAACCGGTCGTCGTGCTGGCTGAGGTAGACAACTCGATCGCGAGTGATGCCCGGTTTGTCATCGACAATAGCAATGCGCACACCGGCCAACCAGTTCAAGAGACTACTCTTGCCAACATTGGGGCGGCCAACGATCGCAACTTGGGGGACGCCCATAGAGAGAGGTAGCAGGGGGGGATAGGGGAACTAAGGGAGCCTCTAGCATACCTGATCGCAAAAGAGAATGTGAGAGTGCGAGGCAATTTGTCCCCCGATAGCCGGGCCATCCTGGCACGGAAAGTGTGGCAGGCCTGTTTCCGTGCCAGGATGGCCCGGCTATGGGGGGACGCCGACTGCTGGTACGGTAGTTTCTCATGTCCACGCCTCTTACCACCACCGCCCGGGCCATTCGGCAGCGTTTGGAGAGCCTCCAGGCGGCGGGGGTGACGGTGTTGCCCAGGCGAGCGGGGCGGCGTCAGCCCCCCGACGGACCCATTGCCATCGCTACCACCTCCGACGCTGCCACCTCCGCTGTCGGGGAGCTGTGTCTCAGAGACCCACCGCCCCGCCACTCGCCTTCTACTTCTGAGCCGATGGCTAAAAAAACGATCAAAAATAGGGCCCCTTCCAAGGCCCCTTCCAAGGCACCGACGCTCAAGGTCCTCCAGCAGGAGGTGGCGGACTGCACGGCTTGTGGCGAACTCGCTTCGACGCGGACGCAGACCGTTTTCGGCGTGGGTAACCCCAAGGCCCGGCTTGTGCTGCTGGGCGAAGCCCCTGGAGCCAAAGAAGATGAGCAGGGTGAGCCTTTTGTCGGTCGCTCGGGGCAGTTACTGACGAAGATGCTTGAAGCTTGCCATTTGTCGCGAGACAAGGTTTATATTCTCAATACGCTCAAATGCCGCCCCCCCGGTAACCGCAATCCAACGCCCGAGGAGTCGCAGAACTGTCGCCGTTTCCTTCGTCGCCAGCTTGATTTGATTGATCCAGAGTTTATCTGTTGCCTGGGTGCGGTCGCCGCGCATAACTTTCTGGAAACAACGACCCCCATTGGCAAGCTCCGCGGCAAGGTCCATCTGCACGATGGCCGCAAGGTCGTTTGCACCTATCACCCGGCCTATTTGTTGCGAAACCCGTCCGCAAAGAAACCGGCCTGGGAAGACCTGCAAATGCTCATGCGAGAGCTGGGCATTGAGGTTTAGATTACGCTTTACCACCAATTTAACCTGCGAGCCGCCGGCGTTAGCCGACGGAGGTTTCAATCGCCTAAAGCTCCGGCGGCTAACGCCGACGGCTCGCAGGAAAAACAATAGCAGCCCCCCCTGGCTTGCTTTCTTTTGCAAGCGTTGCAAGCGGTCGGGCCGACTGTGCCGGTTGCGCAGTCCTGGGGAGTCGACCTTGCGGGACGTGCCGGTCACGCATTGGTCGGGCACAAAAGTCTTGCCCCGATAGGCCCCAAAATGCTTCCTCCCCAGCGTCTGCCTTGATAAAGTCAGGGATAGATCGGCCCATGACCTCCGACACTGATTTACCTCAAGACGCCGCCCGTGCCGCCTGAGCGCCCCGGTAGGCCCCGAATGCATCCTATGCTTATTCCCAAACCTCACCATTCTCCCGAACCGGACCCCGTCGATTGCCTGCTCCGAAATGCGGAACTTCGCAACGATCTAGAACCGTTGTATGACGAGTCGATCGGATCGGTCGATGTGGATCGGATGACCACTCGTTCAGAAAACGACTTTTTAGAGTCAATGCTCGAATGGGAACGGGCCCCGATGCTGCCGATCGCTCAGTGGTTCGAGCCGAAGCTGTCGCTTCCGGATCACGACTCGTTGTCTCATGCTGAGGTGCGGAAGATTCTTGCTGAGACGGTACAGACGCTGTTTTCTAAACACATCGTGCTGGAGTTCACCGACCATCTTTCGGATCGAGAGCTTTACACCCTGATCGCTCGCGACATCTTGCCAGCGTTCGAAAAAAAAATGGATCGCCGGACGAGCTACCTTCACTGGGATTGTGCCGACACCAGTGGCGATGCCGAAACATGGTTGCGTTACTACGCAACCGATGAGGAACGCGAAATGTGGTCGGAAGAGACGGGCGAGACCCCGCCCGCCGTGGATGCCCCACCGTTCATGCGACGCTTGCCAAAGGCACCGATGTAGGTCACGGGTTCGCCACAGCATAAATCGGCGACAAGGTTGGCTAGCTCTTTCGGCACACGCTATAAAAAATCAGGCCAAATCGCGTCGCTTACAAGCAAACCCTTGCGTGTGAGACGTACCCGTTTACCATTGTCTTCTAGGAGCCCCCAGGCGACGTGCTTTTCGATCGTAGGGCCTGCTAGGACATCGACCTCATAGCCGGTGGTGGCGCCGAACCAATCCCGCTCGACCCCTTCAAGGCGTCGCAAGCCAAAAATGAGCCGTTCGCGGGCTCGCGCTTCAAGCGATAGCTCTTCTCTCTCTGCGACCGGAGACTCGCCCGACAAGACCCGTTTCAAGTAAGCGGTCGTGCTGCGATGGTTGGTTTCACGAATGCCGCCCACATAGCGAGCCGCCCCCGGCCCGACGGCAAAGTACTCCTCGCCAGCCCAATAGGCTTCGTTGTGTCGGCTTCGGCAACCAGGGCGGGCGTGGTTAGAGATTTCGTAATGCTCGAAGCCCGCTGCTGTGAGTCGATCGATTGCGGCAAGGTACATGTCGCGCTGGAGTTCGTCGGCGAGTTCGTGGAGATCCCCCTTCTGGCGACGCGACCAAAAGCTGGTTCCCTGCTCGTAGGTGAGGCCATAGGTCGAGAAATGATTGGCCTCAAGAGCAAGGGCCTGTTCTAGATCGAAAAGCCACTCTGCGAGTGTTTCACCGGGTGCGGCAAAGATCAAATCCATGGCAACCTCAAGCCCTGCCGACCGAGCTGTCTCTAGAACGTGTTCGATCTGCTGGGGCGTGTGGTCCCGTTCCAGCCGCCTGAGCTTCTCTGCGTTGAGCGATTGCACGCCTAGGCTCAGCCGCGAAACGCCCCGGCTAGCCAACAGGGAGACCGTTGCCTCGGTAAAATCGCCCGGGTTCGCTTCGACGGTCCATTCGGCGTAGTGCCCCCCTTCGATTGGCGGGAACCATTGCGCGACCAAGCGGAGCAAGGCGTCGAGTTCTTCGTTTGGTAACTGTGTTGGCGTACCGCCCCCGATGTAGAGCGTCCTAACGGGCTGGGGATCACCCAGCCTGTTTAGTTCGGCTTCAATCGCTCGCAGATAATCCTCGGCTAAATCACCCCGCCCTGCGACTACCGCAAAGTTGCAGTAGCCGCACCGATGCCGACAGAACGGCACATGAACATAGGCGGAAGTAGGCATAGGCGGGGAAAACGGTCAGCGATAGCAAAAATAGAAGTAGCTAACCGCCGAAAGCCCGATTGCCGAAGCGATTGCTACTTCTTTTTCGCCGCCTTCCGCTTGGCTGTTTTTTTCTTGACGGGTTTCTTGGCGGCGGGCTTCTTAGCCGTTTTCTTTTTAGCTGCGGTAGCAAGGCCTTTAGCAACCACGTCAGCCGCCTCGGCAGCGTTCAGTTCGCTCAAGGTGCCAAAGGCTTCGGAGAGAACACGGCGGGTATCGGCAGCCCCAATTTTTGTCTTGTCCGTATCCGCACGACGAGAGACTTCGCTGTAAAAATCAGTGAGCTTCATAACAGGGCTCCTCCAATGAGCAGCGGCGGTAACCGCGATAGGTAAAGAAAAAGTCAAACGATGTGGTGAAAGTCTGTGGAGTGGAGAAGGCTTGGATTCCCGCTCTTTGCATTGCGAACAACCTCAACGCTCCCAACAAAAACTTCGCAAGCAGATTGTAGCAAACGATTTACGGCAAACAAGGGATAACGGTAATTTGCCCAAAAGTAACAGCTGAATACGCCTTCCTTACGACGGCTTGAAGTTTCCGGGTTAGCAAGTCACTAATTCTTGGGCTTTGGGCCGTCCTTCACGAACCAATCGGGCAAGCAAAGCGATAAGCTCAGGAGCGTTTATCGGCTTAGCAGCGTAGGCATCGCATCCTGCTTTGAGGGCCTTTTCTCGGTCTCCTTCCATGGCGTGCGCGGTGAGAGCGACGATCGGCTGCTCGTAATCGGCAATCCTAAGAGCCGCCGCTGCGGAGTAGCCATCCATCACAGGCATCTGCATGTCGAGCACCACAAGGTCGATCGGTTCTTCCGCTTTAGCGACCGATTCAACAGCCAGCCGACCGTTCTCCACAATTTGCAGGTCCGCTCCAGCGCGTGAAAGCACGTAGCTAATCAGTCGTTGGTTATCCACGCCATCCTCCGCGACAAGCAAACGGTAGCC
>JAJRUA010000369.1 GCA_024278035.1 Planctomycetota bacterium
ACGCTCTTTACATTGTCGAGCGTCTTGCACGAGCGCTTAACGCCCTTCTCAATAGCATCCTCAAAACTCTTCTTGCTCGAAGCAATAATCTCGGTAACACGGGCAACGGACATGATGCATTCCTTGGTGAGATGAAAAAAGCCAAGTAGGGTCCGCTGTGCGGACCGTTGAGTTCAGGTGACACTAAGATCGGTCTGCACAGCGGACCCTACCCGCTCGTCATCGGCAAGAGTTTGGAGAATCCACTCATGAAACGGCCCCAACTTGGGCGCCGACTGGGCCTGGCGCCTTGGATAACCGGTCGGTTGCCCATCGCCGTGTAACACCTGACGAATCGTCCGACGCGAATGATGAAATCGACGTGCCATCTCTCGAAGGCTCATCCCATCACGATGAGCACGCCGTATTCGTCCGTAATCTTCCAAGAAGTGGACCATGCCGATCCACCACTGGAAGCCAGCACTAAACCACTTCGCCATTTTGCACGAAGACCGCGTGCCCGAATTGGGCTAGGCAAATGTTGTGCCCAGGTAGCGTGACACAGAAATCTTTACAGGCCCAGAACTACCAGGAAAATTTCCGAAAAACCTCCGAGCCCACGCTTTTTCCTCCGCCTGGCGTGAAGAAAGATCGCCCTTGTTTTTTTGCATCCTGTTGAATTTTCTGTGGAAAGGATGGTACCGTGTAGCCTATGCCTTTACTCCATGTTTAATAAGGCATTTTTCAAGAACCATTTCTAATCCCCTGACGCCGGAAGGTCTTTAGCCATGCAGCGCCGTGCCAGGGTGATTGCGCCACATTAGGCAATCTGCAACAACTACGTTCTACCCATTCGGCCAAGATAGCGAGTGCGATTCGCTTCCGAGTAGGTGCTTGTAGGGGGAACCGCTTAGGAATAGTCCTCAAAAAATTGGTCTATCCGGGGTTTCCGCGGGTAGGGGTCAAGTATTCGAGAAATGAATCTCCGCTCGGGCTCGCCAGTGGGGACGCCTGCCTCTGGAAAATGGCCTTTTGTCGATCCCAAGCGGAGCCCCTTGGTTTTCTAGGAGAATCGCATCCACGATAACCCCGGATGGCCCCCTTTTTTCGGGCGTGCTGCTAGGGGAGAGGCTGCCAAGTTGAGGAGAACCGTGAAGCTTCCGCTTCACGCAAGATATCAAGCGACACCTTGTCAATCGTTACGACTCGCTTACGAAGCCAACTCGTAGTTTCTAGTACAAACGCTGCTGGCATTTCGGCCAGTGCCCAGCGGTGACTGGCTAGCCGAACATGCTTGGCTAAGACCTTGGCTAGCCGTGGGTCCTTCGGCGAAACGTGTTTCGCCGAGTCGCAACCATGGCAGCCGCTCGCGGTTACGGTCCTCTTTGCAACAAGCTGGCCACATCGTTTGCAAGGGACCAGCTCGCTCTTGAGGACGTTCTCCCCCGTTACGCCGCAGGGGGCAATCCACTCCGGTTCGGCCAGCTTGTCAGTCACGGCACAGCGGACCAAATGGCGGAGGACCCGGCGGTGCCCCGTCACGGAGCAGGCGGCAATTTCTTCCGCAGCGGCGATGGTGCCTCGCTCCCCTCGTTCTGTCATCGCAAGATGGAACGTTTCTCGGCCCGTTTGGGGGCATACGATCGGCGGCGCGGTCAGTGTCCGAGCCCAACCATCGAACGGCGTATCGACCGAATCGTCCCCAAATTCAAATCGAAGCCGCCCCCACGCACGCTTGGCTAGAACGATCGACGCAATGGCCGATTCTTGCCCCCCCTGATGGCGTGCCGCGCTAATGGCCGCAGTAAGTCGCCCCGCTTCGATACGCGGTGTCGGGTCACTTCCACACTGAACTTGCGCTAGGCCAAGTGCTGTGACGAGTTCTGCTGAGAGGGGGGTCCCCTCTTCATCGTAAAACGTGTGGGAGACCATCTCATTGCCATCACCATTTGTGCCCAACTGGCTCAGCCGTACGAGTGGCATGTCTTCTAAATGGCAACCGGCAACGTGGGCCTTCCCTCCCTCTAGCGTGTAGGCAGCAAAGAGTCGGTCGGTGAGTTCATGAACGGCGGTCGGCTGTTGGGTCGGCCTCGCGTACAGCGGTTCGGGGTGAGCCCTCAGACGATCGAACAGCTCCGCCAGCAGTTTTTTTGGCGCATCGGTAACGAAGGGAGGTGTCTCTTCCGCCGGTTCTGGCTTCGGCTGCCGACGAATCCAACTCCGCCGCAGGCTCGATCCAACCGTTGAGCCTGTCGCCGAGCCCTCCTCCGGCTGACCAAAGTGATCGACCTCGATCCGATACGCCTCGCCATCGAAAGCCAACTTGAGCCCCAGCGCATCGGCCCCCCAAGCCGCAAACGCGGTCCAAGACTCGGTAACAAGGGTATCGGGTTCGGAGGTAATTGGCTCGTTAAGCAATTTAGGAATGGATGAAAAAAGTAAAGTTAACTGCTGATAGCTAGCTATTTCTTAATCTTGCGAAGGATATAAACCACGTCCTCCGTATGGGCATCGATAGCAATCGGATTGTCGTAAGCGAAATCGTACACGGCTACGACCTCCCATTCAGGGACTTTACCAAACAAATCGGCCATCTGTTGGGCCGTGTAAGTCCTAAAACCGGTCTGGTCGATTAAACGGAACGACTTGGTGGGGGTGTAAACGTCAAAACTCATCCCGACGGTCTCCATCCGCCGCCGTCGGTCGAGGCCTTCGCTCCACATATG
>JAJRUA010000370.1 GCA_024278035.1 Planctomycetota bacterium
GGACTGGCTAGGAGGACTTTCATCAGGGGGGGCTCATGAGGTTCGCAAAATTGAGGTGGGCGCAGTCTAAACCTAGAAACCCAGCAAAGAAAGTAAGGCGAGCCGTCGGCGTCAGCCGCCGGAGCTTTTACAGCGGGTGCCTTGCTGCCGGTATTTCATCAACCCTGTGGGTTCAGAAAGCTCCGATCGCTTACGATTGCCCATACATCGAGTTCTCAACGGCGCCCACCGCGTGTAATCCCACCGACGATTTGGGGGAACTTGCGGCAGTGCTCGGTGACGAACGTGTCGAGATGGTTCGCCGTTTCTCGGTGGAGCGTGTAGAAAGCGTGGGCCGGAAGCCGGATCGGCTGGAAGAGGGGGAACGCATCGACGACGAAAACTTCGTCGCTCGTTAGCAACGGGAATTGATTAGGGGTACCGTCGGGAGTGCTATCAAGTGGGCTGTCTTGGTTCTCAAGGGACATGGTGGCCTCCTCTTGTGGGAATGGTTCGACGGATCGGACCGAATAGGGGGGTCGCTTCCATTACGGAAGACACACGGGCTTGGTTCAGGTTCGGTGGAGAAAAGTAGTGGTCGTCGGTCAGGGAAAGCTTTTTTCCTGGCTGATAGCTGACCGCTGAAAGCTAATCCGAAAAGACGGGAAATGGCGATAAATCAACGATTTACTTGCCCAATGTGGTCCCAACACCACAAGAATTGCCCAGTCGGCGTTGCCCTACCACAACCAACGGGCGTATCATTCCCTTTGCCCGTCAAAGTGGGCGTGCTTGTGCTGATCGGCCACCTGGGCAATTCGTTGCAGTCCGGGTCGATCAGGGGTCGATGCAACGAATAGACTCATCGCGAGGCCGCCTTTAGAGCGCCTCCCTGAACTTAAAGTCTCCAGCGGTCGAGAAAGACTGGAGTACCCAACCGTTTAGGGACGTGCAGTAAAAGGTGGCCGCCACAAGGAGGCAGGAGTCACCGAACTTTTTACAGACGGGGCCGTACCATTGGGGACGCCCCGTTCACCCCCCCATCTATCTGAAAGTATCCAGCGGTCGAGAAAGACCGAAGTGCCAGATAACGTTGGGGACGTGCTGTAAAATTTTTGGCGAACGGGTCAGATGGAACTGGCCGTAAGAGTTAGCGTGAGGCGAAGGCATTTTCCCATGAGGGGAGATGGGCAGCCCCGCGCGGACACAAAACATTCAGTTCCCTTACGCAACGACCCTAACACCAGCCCGGTTCGCCCTTCACCTACTTTTCTCGTTGGAGAAAAAGGAAGCGGCGATCGCAAACGAGGAGTTCACCTAAGATGCAAATTCAAGGTCCAGCGAAGACCCTTCAAGTCCACGGTCCGCATGACGTCAACGGCCCTCACAGCCGCTCGGCGGCTCCTTCCAAGGGGCAATCGACCCAAGCGGCGGACCAGCTTGATATCTCCCCCGCCGCCCAAGAGGCGGCTCGCCTAGCCGAGGCTGCCGAGACGCGTGCCGCTGATGGGCCCATTCGCTCAGATGTCGTTGCCCGTATCAAGGCAGAGATCGCGGACGGCTCTTATGAGACACCGGAGAAGCTGGATGCGGCGCTGGATCGCTTGTTGGATCAGATTGGTTAAGGTTGGCGGCAGCTCGCCGTGGCCAGGGACGGCACGGTTCTCAACCGTCTTTCTTTTGCTTGTAAGTTGTGAAAGGGCCCTTCTGCGCTTATCATGGGCCCCATGATCCACGATCCCCAACACGACTTCTCGCTAGGCCAGGTGCGTGTCTCGATGACGCCCCAGGAGCGGTTCGAGGAGTACCTACAGAGCAAGGGGAAGCGGACGACCCATCAGCGACGGGTCCTCGTGGATCACGTCTTTGCCCGTCATGAGCATTTTGACGCGGACGAACTGATCGACCAGCTCGGCAAACAGCAAGGGACGGACAAAGTCAGCCGCGCGACCGTTTACCGGGCGCTCGATGAGCTGGTCGAAGCGGGCCTCCTGCGCAAGATGATGATCGGGGGCCGCAGCGTCTACGAACACGATTATGGCTACCCTCAGCACGACCACCTTCACTGCACCGACTGCGACGAATTGATTGAGTTCCGTAGCGACGAGCTAATCGCGCTTCGCGAAGCGGTCGCTCGGAAGCAAGGGTTTCGGGTGATGGGCCACCGCTTTACGATCGAAGGCATCTGTGCAAGTTGCGCAAAGAAACGCCACCGTCGCCATTCGCCGTTGGATTTGATTTAGCCATAACCGTAGCCGTAGGCGGCTAGAAAGTCGTGCTTGTCACTCACCGCCCACTGCCCCCGACCACGGTCTACTTCTATAATCCCTTGAATGAAGGATTTTACCCGCGAGAGCCTTGTTCACGACCCGGTCCACGGCTACGTGCCGTTTGTTTCGGTCGTTCCCAAGGGCGAAACGAGCGAGCGGACGCTGCTGGACCACCCCTGGCTCCAGCGATTGCGCCAGATTCATCAGTTGCAAACCGCTTGGTGGGTCTATCCGTCGGCAGAGCATACGCGTTTCCAGCACGTGGTCGGGGCGATGCACATGGCGAGCCGGGCGACGGAGACGCTCTACGAATCGCTGCACGAAGTTTGCAAAGGGGACTTGCCGAGCCAGTGTGCCGTCGAATGCCTTTGCCGAATGGCGGCGCTGCTGCACGATGTGGGGCACGGGCCCTTCGGCCACTTTTTTGATGCCCATTTCCTCAAGCCCCACTACGGCCTGACGCATGAAACGCTTGGTGCGCATATCATTGAGCATGAACTGGGGGAGTTGTTGCGTGGCATTCGCGAATGCCCTGCCGGGCGAATGGCCGACCATGAAGCGATCGATCCGGCCCAAGTCGCCATGCTTATCCAGCGCCCGACGCAAGACGACGCCAGCCATTGGCCCCGTTGGCTTATCCTTTTGCGGAGTCTCTTCTGCGGCCTTTACACGGTCGACAACATGGATTTCGTCCTCCGCGATGCCTACATGACCGGCTACAGCCAAAGGGCTTTTGATCTTGAGCGCTTGCTTCGCTACAGCTTTTACAGTGACCGGGGTTTGACGATCCACCAAAAGGGAGTGAGTGCTCTTGTAAAGTTCATGCAGACGAAGAGCGAACTCTTTCGGGCTGTCTACTTCCACCGGACCGTGCGGGCAATCGACAAGACACTCGAAGGCTTGTTTCGTGAAAGCCGGGAGCTGCTCTTTCCTGGGAACCCGATCGAACACCTTGCCGCCTATCGGCAATTTACCGAGTGGTCTTTGTTGATTGACGTCTCCCGTTGGTCCACCAGCGATGCCCCTGAGAAGCGGTCCTTGGGCAAGCGTTGGGACTTGATCCTGCAACGGCAAGTCGATTGGATTGCCGTTGAAGACCGGAACCTCGTCTACAATGCGGGCGAATCGGAACAGTCGAGCATCTTTAGTGACGCAGCGATTCTCGAACAGGCGATCCGTGCAAAATTGCCGGCAGATTCCCGAGAGATCGAAATGCAGATCGACCTCCCTCGGCACATTTACCGGCCCGATGCCTTGGCCGCCACCGCTGGCCAGAATTTTCAGTACAAGCCGTCCACCGGCAAGGTTTCACCGCTGACCGACAACCAACTATTCGCCCAATTACCAATCGCCCACCGAGCGTGCCGTATTTACTTACACAAAGACCACACTCCGGATGAAGCCCAAGCTATCGGTACAGCGATTGACGCCCTCTTTGGTAATCGTAGTGAAGATGATTTAACCAATATGTAAAAAAAGAGTTCACCACAGAGGGCACGGAGAAGAGAAAGAAGAATCAGACGCAGATGAACGCGGATCAGACGGATTACCGCAAATTCTAAACAAAGTGAAATTTGACGGGATTAGCGGAAGGAACGGATGTCCTTACGTGAAATAGGATCGCCAAAGATTTTTGTATCTACGTAAATCCGCTCAATCCGCGTTCATCCGCGTCTAATTCTTCTTCTTTCCTTTCCCTCACTCCTCCGTACCCTCCGTGGTGAAGAATAAAAAATGCCCAACGCTACTTATGAAAACCCACTGATTAGCCGCTACGCTTCGCGCCCAATGGCGGCGCTCTGGGGGCCGCAGAAGAAGTTCTCCACTTGGCGTCGTTTGTGGGTGGCGCTTGCCGAAGCCGAAGCGGAGCTGGGCTTGCCGATTTCGGATGCGCAGCTTTCTGAGCTGCGTGCGAAAGTGGATGACATCGACTTCGACGCGGCGGCGGACTACGAAAAACAGCTTCGCCACGATGTGATGGCCCATGTCCACGCCTATGGCGACGCCTGCCCTACCGCTAAGCCGATTATCCATCTGGGGGCGACCAGCAATTTTGTTGTTGATAATGCCGATCTAATGATCCTGCGCGAGTCGCTGGAATTGGTGGCCCAGCGTTTGGCCTCAGTGATTGACGCACTCGCACAGTTTGCGGAAGAGCATCGGGCGTTGCCAACGCTCGGCTTCACGCACTTGCAGCCGGCCCAACCGACAACCGTCGGCAAACGGGCGACCCTCTGGTGTTATGATTTGGCGCTCGATTTAGTGGAAGTCGAACACCGCCTTGCCACGCTTCGGGCCCGGAGCGCGAAAGGGACGACCGGCACACAGGCGAGCTTTGTCGAATTGTTCGAGGGGGATCACGCTAAGGTTCGCCAACTTGAACAGATGGTCGCTCAAAAAATGGGCTTCGACACTTCCTACACCGTTACGGGCCAAACCTACCCGCGTAAAGTCGATGCTCAGGTGCTTGACTGTCTCTCCGGCATTGCCGCCAGTGCTCACAAGGCGACGACCGACCTTCGGCTCTTAGCTCAACGCAAGGAGCTGGAAGAGCCGTTCGAGAAGAGTCAAATCGGCTCGTCCGCGATGCCTTAC
>JAJRUA010000371.1 GCA_024278035.1 Planctomycetota bacterium
CCCACCGCATTGGTGCCACGGGATCGGTGACAGTCTCACGGTTCCTTTGCGCAGGGACCATTGAGCAGCGGATCGATGAGATTTTGCAAACGAAACGACAGCTCTTTGACGAAGTTTTTTCGGCGGATTCCGATGGCCCTCGCTCGGCAGGCCTTTCGCGGCAAGATTTGCTTTCGCTCTTCCAGTGGCGAACCGCCGAGGGCCCCCTCACCGAGGCCGCTTGAGATTGAGGTAGAAGAATTGCGAGGGCCGGTGGGTTTCTTCTTGGGTTCCTCCTTGGGTTCCTCCTTGGGTTTCTCCTCCACCGTGACCACGCTGGCAAGCTTTGCGGGCAAGGCAAAGCCAAACGGTCATCCCCTTCGCGATGGATGCTCCGGCGGGATTTTTGTGACAATCTGGCCGAAGGCGGTCTGTGGCCGTTGACGCGCGGCAATGCTTGGGTAGTTCCCTCCCTGCGCCCTCTCCCTCCTGGCGCTCGTTTTACTACCCCGAGGCAATTTTATGCCCACTCTATCACGTCCATTGACTTCACGCCGACTTACCCTGTCTTGCCTAACATTTGTTTGGGCCGTCACGCTGATGTTCAGTTTGATTCCCCAGGCCGCTTGCGAGGTGCATTTTTGGCAAGACCCGGTGGTTACCTACACGAATGGGATGAGGCTGGCCTCATCCACTTCGCTCCGAAGCCACAATGCCTACTGGCAATGCGATCCTGATCGGGTGGGTTACTGCGATGGCCAAATGCGTGGTCCGTGTAAGGACAGCCTCCGGAGCCTGGGGACTCGGCAAAAAGGTTGTTACCCCATTTTCTATGGGCCACGACCAGGAATGGCTGGCACGCAGACGGGGCATTCGATGGAAGGCCTTGAAACGGGGGATGCCGAGCGGTTAGGAACGCTGCGGATAGACGAAGGAGACGCCCTCCGGATGTCCCTTGCTCCGCCAACCCCCGCCGCTCCGCCAGCGGGGGACAGCAGCTTAATCGACGCCTTGAGAACGCTGGGTGTGGCAGGGGGAGGGGGAATCTAGCAACCCTCGCAGTTTACCCGACTAGAACATTCGCCCGTTTGCCGCTGGCTAGGGCCCGTGCATCGCCCTGAGCTAAAGAATCGACTCAATCCTTCCCACCAACTGGCCGATCCAGAGAGTGGGAGGGCGAAACACGGCTCGTGTTTTGCTTCAGGACAAGGGTCATGGCAGGGCGACGGATCGGCCTGCCATGACCTTTTATTTTTGCCCCTTCGCTCATCAGAGTGTTTTAAGCAACATCTGGGCTTGTTCTTTCTGTACAAATATCCCTTGCTCGTTTTCCAAGGCCGACTCTAAGAGTCGTTTGGCGTTGGTCGTGTCGTTACGGGCCAACAACATCTTGGCAAGCAAGAAACTACCGTCCGGGCTGAGCGCCCCGCCTTGCAGGCCTTTGCGCAGAGCTTGTGTTGCTTGTGTTCCTTGGCCGTTCTGGAACAGTACCCACGCATGGGTGATGTTGATGTCAGGGTTATTGGGGTTAAGCTGGGCGTTGACCGTCGCAAACTGAAGCGCACGGGCTCGATTGTTCGAATCGGTGGTTTCAACAAGCGTTTGGGCGAGTTGGTTCATCGTATCGCGATTCGAGGGAGCCAGGCCAACGGCCCGCATGAAGTGCGACTCGGCCGTAGCGAGGTCCCCCGCCATACGTGCCGCCACGCCGCTCAGCAGCCATACGTTGGCAGAGTTGGGGGCATTGGCTTGAGCTTTCTTTAGCACCGAGGCCGCTTTGGACTTATCCCCCTTTTTTACGAGCACCTGGGCGTAGGCAACCAGTGTCTTCTCGTCGCTAGGATCTGCATTGTACGCCTTTTCAAAGGAGAGGATGGCGGATTTCATATCCCCCTTACGACCGTACATTAGCGCAGTGGAGACGTAAGGATTGGGCAAATCTTCGTTCGCTTTTTTTGCTTCAACGAACGATCGGTAACCTTCGGTCGGCTTGTCAAGCATGAACAAGACTTGGCCAAGTCGATTGAGTGCCAAGCTTGCCTCGGGGTCTTGCTCAAGCCACTTGCGGAGGTCGGCCTCGGCTTGTGTCCAATTCTTGCGTCGCTCAGCAATCACCGCCCGCCCACGGTAGGCACGAATGATAAATCGACGCTTCCGCTTTGCATTCGCGTTATAGGAATCGATCAAAACGGCCGCTTTATCAAACAGCGCGTCGGCTTCGATGGTACGCCCATTGGCAAGGGCCTCTTCGCCAAGCAGTAGGAAAGGCTCGGGATCGTTGGCCGAATCTTCTTGGACCGCTTGTTCTAGCGCGGGTCGGACAGCGGCTCCGTTGCCAGAGATTAACTGCATTTTGGCGAGCATCACGCCAACCGGAGGAAGCTTCTTGTCTTTTTGAACCGCTCGTTCGAGGAACGTACGAGCGCTGAGCTGGTCTCGGTTCTTGAATCGCTTGATCGCTTCGGCAACGTCGCTATAGCGGTCTGCCTTGGGATTCGAGACGCTGTCGCCGATGAGGGCCCTGGCAGTGAGGGCCGTCGCAGGAGTTTTTTGCGCAAAGGCGGTCGGTCCGCCAGCCGCTATTACCACCAAGACCAGCGCCAAAGTGGTTGGGGGAGAGCCAAAGGGGATACGGGAGGGGAGGGACATCGAGGGTTCCTGTTTTTAATCTTGTTCTTAGGATGTGGGCATTGGCGTAAGTTACCCCACGCCAATGTGTTAGTCAGCCCTGCTAGCGGAGAAGTTCCCTTGCTAGTGGATGTTATTAAGCGGTGAGCCTACCCGAACTGCGCTTCCAAGGCAGCCGGTCGGTACGGGGATTGCGTAGCTACTTCCGGAGTATTTGGCCGCTTCCGGTAGTTTGGCCCGCTTGCGGCGACCGGGTGCCCCTGGAGGGATGGGAGGATAAGCTGTCGTTGACCCTCCCACTTGCTGGCTGTAAGCTTTTTAGCAGCAAACAGTTACGTTGGCGACCTTGTGAAAATGGCGGCACTTGCCGCGATCGCTCGCTGAGGGTGCGCAAGCCCCTTGTCCGTAGCTTACCAACGACCCCCCCCCAACAATTTTTCGCGGTGCGATCGGCCAATTTGGCAGAAGGGGTGCCCTTTTGCCTGCCGGTTTCGTTCCGACTCCTTCCCCATTCCCCTTACTGATACTCACTATGGACCTTCTCGAACGCATCTGGGAAATCCTCGGATCGCTCGTAAATGCCGTTCTTGGCCGCTTCGAGCGGCTTATCACCG
Source organism: Planctomycetota bacterium (assembly GCA_024278035.1). Next base: position 3,222 of record JAJRUA010000371.1, read on the forward strand.
GCCTGTTTGGCTCAGCGAACGCCCGTTACCTCAAACGGCAACAGTCGCGCGTCGATGCCATCAATGCGCTGGGGGCGAAGTACCAAGAGATGAGCGACCAGGAGCTTCGTAATCAAACGGTTGAGTTCCGCAAGCGACTTGAACAGGGCGAAACGCTCGATGACCTCTTGGTGGAAGCCTTTGCCGTTTGTCGTGAAGCGGGAACCCGCTTCTTGGGGATGACCCACTACGACGTGCAGCTTCTAGGTGGCATCGTTCTCCACGACGGCAACATCGCCGAGATGGTCACCGGCGAAGGAAAGACGCTTACCGCTACCTTGGCGACCTATCTCAATGCGCTCGACGGCAGTGTGCATATTGTTACGGTAAACGACTATCTCGCGCGCCGTGATATGGAATGGATGGGGCCGCTCTTTACGAATCTGGGTCTTACGATCGGCGCGATTTATTCCGGCATGGAGCCGGACGAACGACAAGCGGCCTACGCCTGCGATATCACCTACGGTACGAACAACGAGTTTGGGTTCGACTACTTGCGTGACAACATGCGAATGGCGGCTCGGGATGATGAGCGTTTTCCCAAGCACATGCAGCAATCGCAGGGGCGGCTTAATTTCGCAATCATTGATGAGGTGGACAATATCCTCATTGATGAAGCACGCACGCCGCTTATCATCTCTGGCCCTGCGCAGGATGATATCACCAAGTACCAACGTGCGAACAAGGTTGCCCTAGGGCTCAAGAGCGGCATCCATTTTGAGGTCAAAGAAAAAGAACACTCCGCCAACCTCACCGACGAAGGCGTCCGTGAAGCGGAGCGACTCGCCGGCGTCGAGAGTTTCTACACGGCGGGCAACATGCAGTGGCCCCACTTGATCGATAACTCTCTCAAGGCCCATCACCTTTACAAGCGTGATGTGAACTATGTGGTTCAAGATGGCAAGATCGTAATTGTCGATGACCACACGGGCCGTCTTATGGAAGGTCGCCAGTGGTCCGATGGCCTGCACCAAGCGGTTGAGGCGAAGGAAGGTGTGACGATCAAGCAAGAGAACCAAACCCTTGCAACAGTCACGCTCCAGAACTTCTTCAAGCTTTACAACAAACTTAGCGGAATGACCGGCACGGCTCTGACCGAAGCGGGCGAATTCTGGAGCATCTACAAGCTCGACGTGGTCGGCATCCCGACGAACCGTCCGATGCAACGCACCGAGTATCCCGATGTTATTTACTGCACCGAAAAAGAAAAATTCGTTGCCCTGGCGGATGACATTGAGCGGCTCAGTAAGCACACCACGATCCAGCTTAGCGGGGATGAGTGGCTTGAAGGCCAGTTGACGAAGGAGACCGAGAGCGAGGTAGAGCTGCAATTGGCCGACACGAAAGAACGTCGCGTCGTGCCTCGATCAAAGATTCGTAATATCCAGCTCCCCGGCAGACCGATTTTGGTCGGTACCGTCTCGATCGAGAAATCCGAACGCGTCTCGAAGCTACTCGATGGCCGGGGCATCAAGCATGAGCTGCTCAATGCGAAGCAGCACAAACGCGAAGCAGAGATCGTTGCCCAAGCAGGCCGGTTGGGAGCCGTCACGATCGCTACGAACATGGCGGGCCGCGGTACGGACATCGTGTTGGGCGGCAACCCAGAGACCATGGCGTGGGCCCGATTGCAAGAAAAATACGAGTCGCGTCTCGACGTGCCGAATGATGAGTGGGACGAACTGGTCGAGTCGATCTCTCAAGAGTTCAGCATGAAGGAACAGGGAGAGGAAGTCAAAAAGATCGGCGGCTTGTGCATCATTGGCACCGAGCGTCACGAAGCCCGTCGGATCGATCTCCAGTTGCGAGGCCGAAGTGGCCGGCAGGGCGACCCGGGTAGCAGCCGCTTTTATCTGTCGCTTGAAGACGACTTGATGCGCATCTTCGCCGGCGAATGGGTTAAGGGAATGCTCACCCGTCTCGGTATGCAGGAGGGCGAAGCGATTGAGTCCAAAATGGTTAGCCGCCGCATTGAAGGGGCCCAAAAGAAAGTGGAAGAACGGAACTTCGAGGTCCGCAAGAATCTGCTCGAATACGACGAGGTGATGGACGAGCAACGCAAGCGAGTCTACGGCTATCGCCAGCGCATCTTAGATGGAGAAAATTGCCGCTATTTACTGCTGGAGATGATTCGCCGTCAAATCGAAGAACGGCTGGCCGTGTTGCTCGAACCTCGTTACGGCATCGAGACGTTTGCCGCCGCCACGGGCAATGCGCTCGGGGTGCAATTGGACGCCCGAGATTTCCGCAACTTGACGTTCGAAGAGGCGGACCGTCTGGCGCACGACGAGGCGGAACGGATGGCCGAGTCGCAAGTCTTTGATGCGATTGAAGAGAACTTGCCGGCGGAGGAAGAAAGCGAATGGAACTGGGGCGCCCTGGCCAAATGGGTCAATGCTCGTTACGGCCTCAATTACCGTGACCGTGACTTGAAGCGAATCGATCGGGATGCCCTGGCTGAGCAACTGATGGCCAAGGCACGCGAAGCGCTCACAAAAATCGATCTCTCGGAAGGAGCCCGATTCCTTGAGCCCGGTTTCGGCATTCGGACCACCTGCGGCTGGCTTCACGACAAGTTCGGCATAGAACTCGACGAGGAAAGTCTCCAAGAGAAAGAGCCGGATCAAATCAAGCAAATCGCCTTCGAAAAGGCCGAGCAGTCGTACGATAGCCGCGAAGCCGACTACGCCGTTCTTGTAGGTTTGCAACGTTTTGGTGGCAAGAAGCAGACGCTTGACCGAGAAGGACTGGTCGAATGGGCTGTAAGGCGGTTCAACGCCGATCTCTCTGCCGAGGATATCAAGAGCAAGCAGCGTGAAGAGATTCGCCAGCTCTTGATCGAACAGAGCGCCGCAACCAATCGCCGTGCCGAAGAGCTAACCGAAGAAGCAAGCAAGCGAATCGAAGAAATATTTTCAGACGAACAAGAGGCCACGACAACGCTAGGCTTGAAGGACAAATGGAAAGATTTTGTCGATTGGCTCAGCCAAGAGACAAACAACGAACTGGACGCTGATGATTGGACTAAACTGGATCGAAAGGCGGCCTTCCAGCTTGCTTCGCAAAAAATCGAAGATCGGTTCCGTCCCGAAATGCGCCGCATGGAGCGGCAGTTGCTTCTGCAGATCCTCGATCAAGGTTGGAAAGAGCATCTGCTAGCGATGGACCATCTGCGCTCAAGCGTCGGCCTGCGGAGCTACGCCCAAGTCGATCCGAAGGTCGAGTACAAGCGCGAAGGAATGCGGATGTTCGAGTCGATGTGGGACTCGGTCGGATCCTATGTCACCGACCTCGTGTTCAAGATGGAGAACCTCAACGACGACTTTGTCGGCAGCACCTGGATTGAAAGCGAAGCACGGCATGACGAAGCCCAATCCGCCACGGAAGCCGCTTCTCAACAGCAGCAGGGCATTGACGCCTCAAACCAACCGACCGACAAAAAGCCGGAGCCCATTCGTAACCGTGAAAAGAAAGTGGGCCGAAACGATCCTTGCCCTTGCGGCAGCGGCAAAAAATTCAAGCAATGCTGTATGCGAGCCGGGGGGACGGCGGCCTAACAGCCTGCCCGGAAAAAGGGGCGGGCTGTCAGGGGGGCTATTTTGTTGAGAATTGTGAATGGTTTCAAAAGGACTTTTGCCTTTTCTTGGGTAAACTGCTAGCAAACGGCTGCTTGCGAAGTTAAGGTAGTTCCGATCAAGTACCCATTCTACCTACCTGTCACCAGAGGACCCCCTCATGCCAATGCGTTTTGCTCTTGCCCTTACCGTGGCCTTGCTGCTTTCCGGCCAGGGATTGGCCCAACTCTCCCAAGCGGCTAGCCCTGAGTGGGAATGTCTGTTCAACGGCAAGGATCTTACCGGATGGAAAAGCATTGGCAACGAAAGCTGGACGGTCAAGGAAGGGGTGATTTTTGGCGAAGGGGTCACCCAGGAGTACGGGTATCTAGCAACGGAAAAGGAGTACAAAGACTTTCATCTTTCGCTTCGGTTCAAGTGCGATGCGGATGGCAACAGTGGCGTTTACTTCCATACCACCTTTGCCCCGGGAACGACCTCCGTTACTGAGGGGCGGCAAATCGAGATTGCTCGAACGATCGGCCATCACACGGGCGGCGTTTATGGCGATGGTAAAGGCTGGATCGTTTGGCCTGCCCCTGAACTAGAAACCGTTATTCGGCCCGATGATTGGAACGAGATGCTTATCCGAGTGGAAGGGAATCGTTACGTTGTCTACCTCAACGGCGTGCCGATGATCGATTACACCTACCCCTCGCCCACCGCAACGGAAGGCGTGATCGCCCTGCAGCTCCACTCGGGCGGCAAAGGCCGGATGCGTTTCAAAGACATTTGGATTCGCGATTTTTCGGATAGCTCTAACTAAAAAGCCCCTTCCTGCATGGGGAAAGGCTCCCGCTTTCTTCCCCGGGATGTGTAGGAAGAGCCTCAGCAACAATGGGTTTATGGGGTGTGCGAGCCCAAAACGGGGCCGCCAACCGGCGGCTGACTCTCATATTGCCTTCCCACTAGGTTATATCCAGTTTCTGTTCATTTTAACGGGTTGTGTCATATTCTCGGGGCCGATAGACTGCGGGACTCATTGCCCTGCGTCGATCTCGACTAAGGTGGCAGTGAAAGACCTACCGAAAGACACCGATCCCCCCCGACATTAGACATCCCGACATTAGCTATGAGCACGATTACTCGCCCTCACCAACGCACCACGATGGCCAAATTGGCTGAGGTGGACCCTCAGTGGATTCTTGTCGATGGCACGGACAAGATCGTTGGCCGTCTGGCGACGGAGATCGCCACGATTCTGATGGGCAAGCACCGCCCTACTTATACGCCACACGTTGATACGGGTGACTACATCGTTGTCGTCAATTGTGAAAAAGTAAAATTCACCGGCAAAAAGTGGGAACAAAAGACCTACGCTTGGTACACCGGTTACCCGCGCCAACGGACGATCAATGCTGAGACGCGTCTTGAGCGTCGTCCGGAGCTGATCCTCAAGGAAGCCGTCCGCCGAATGCTCCCCAAAAGCAAGCTCGGAACGAAAATGCTTGAGAAGCTCAAACTGCACGTTGGACCGAACCACGATCACCAAGCTCAACAGCCGGTCGAAATGGATCTCGGCGTCGTTAAGTGATATAAGCAGTGATACTAGTTAAGTCATACATCCCTACGAGTAACGGTTAACCAATCGTTACGGCTAACAACAAAAATCTACGGTTGCTTCCCTATGCCCGCTGAAAAAACGATTGACGCCCTTGGTACGGGCCGACGCAAGACGAGCGTCGCCCGAGTTCGTATCCGCTCTGGCTCAGGGAAGATCACGATCAACAAGAAACCGATGGAAGAGTACTTTACAACGCAACAGTGCAAGAATGCCGTAATGGCTCCGCTTGACCACTGCGAGGTTAGCTCATCGGTCGATATTATCATCTTGGTCCACGGTGGCGGCCCGACGGGACAAGCGGGTGCTTGCATGCAGGGAATCGCCCGTGCCTTGGTCAAGCATGACAGTGAACTGGACGAAAAACTTCGTGAGAAGGACTTCCTCACCCGTGACTCACGCATGAAGGAACGGAAGAAGCCCGGCCTGCGTGGTGCCCGCCGTGGACGCCAATTCTCGAAGCGTTAATCAACTCAACACGATCAATCGAACCCAAAGCGCCCGCCTACCCCGGCGGGTGTTTTTTTATGCCGCCCTATCTTCACTTCCCTACTTGTCGTTTCTCTACTTGCCCGGCGCATCGCCTACCGCGGCGAAGTAGACGGGGCGGTTGAAGACCCGTTCGAAAAGAGCGACTTTTCTTCGGGCGGCCCAGAGATCGACTTCGGCGTCGCCCGTGGTTCGGACCGTGATCTCGACGCGGTCGTCGGTCACGTTCACACGCAGGTCGCGCACTTGTTGCTGGTGCGTTCGATCAAGGGCAAACGCTAAACGTAACAAGGCGGCCATCTTAGCCACGCGGTCTTGGTCCTTGTCCGATAGCACGGCGAAGTTGCTATGCTTTCCCTTAGGGCGGGCACCACGGTGATAGCGGGCGATGTTGGCAACGAGCCGCAGTTCGTCGCGCTCGAAGCCGGGGAGATCGCTGTTAAGGATCAGTTGGTAACTATGCTTGTGGTGCTTGTCGAAGTTAATCAGATAGCCAACGTTCGCTAGCAGGGCCGCCATTTCGATCAACGAGCGATCCGCCAGGTCCATGCCCAGCGATTGAGCAACCTCCTCAAGCAATTTCCCGGCAATCCAACCGACCTGTCGCGCATGGGCCAGATCGGTTCCACATCGCTCAGCAAATCGTTCGACGGCCTGAAGTCTTTGCTCGGGTGTTGTTGATTTCGTGGACTCGCCCGGTTTTTGGGTCATGGTCAGCAGCAGGCCATCCCGGACGCCCCCCGTGTGGATTTGGACGACGTTCACTTTTAAGTGGCGTAAAATTCGCTCAATGACAATCAGCCCGGCGACAATGATGTCCGCCCGTCGGGGATTGAGACCGGCCACCTTTTTTCGCTCTTCGAGCGTCATTTGTGCCAAGTGGGTAATCAAGTGCCGGACCGTCGCGCGATTCGCCCGGTAACCGCGTAGAGAAAACTCCTCAGGCGATTTCTCACGGGCGATCAACATCGAAGCAAGCGCCGTGAAAGTGCCCCCTGCGCCGTAAAGCATCGAAGGAACAAACGCTGGCTTGCGAGCCCGCTTTTTGAGTTCTGTGTTGATGTACCGATGGGCTTTGGCAATCGACCTAGGGCTGCACTTGTCGCCAAGGCCACATGCCTCGGTCACTCGCACGGCGCCCAGACGTGTCGTGTAAACCTCATCGACAATACCGGAGGAAGCGAGAAGGATTTCGGTACTGCCGCCGCCAATATCCGCGATGGCGACTTGCTTGCTCGCCACATCGAACGCACGAGCGACACTCAGAAAGCTGAGTCGCCCCTCCTCTCGGGCCGAGATGACTTCGACCGCTACGCCGGTCTCTTCTTGAACACGTTGACAAAACTCGGGGCCGTTTTTTGCGTCGCGTACGGCGCTGGTAGCAATCGCCCGAATGGCTCGGACACCGAAACCACGCGCCATCGTTACGAAGCTCCGCAACGCCGTGACCGAGGCATCCATCGCCTCATGCTCTAGCTCTCCGGTCCGAGAAAGCGACGACGCCAGTCGTGTGTTCTCTCGCTCTTCGTCAAGAACACGATAACCGTCCGCCGATTGTTCGGCAACAACGACCCGTACGCTGTTCGAGCCAATATCAATGGCCGCAATGCGGTCATTTTGTGAGGGGACATCTTTCGGTGGAGAGTCGGTCATAAAACGCATTGTAATGGTAGGCGAGCCGTTGGTGTTAGTCGCCAGAGGTTCGGAACTCTGCGTAGGTAAAACTCCTGAAGAACGGCATCCGCTGCAAAACCTCCGGCGGCTGACGCCGACGGCTCGCCATTGAAACGATGCTGAGCTTTCAACTAGCGCCTAGCAACTCCCAACTAGCAACTCCCAACTAGCGACTCTTGCCAACGGTTTGCAAGGCTTACCACGTTTGCAACCTTTGCCGGCTACCAAAAGCGTTCTTCCGCGATTGCTAGCGTTGGCTGTAAGTCGTTGCCCAGACGCCACTTGCGGATTGAATAGTGTTTTTGATTGCAATTCCAACGCTCTTTGGCACGGCGTCTGCATTAAGTCTCTTCCGTCGGAACGAAACGGCTACCGAGCGGGCTGGGCCAATGGCTCGCCAGTTTGGTTTTTTCGCCCGGTATAACCGCCCCTACGTGACTGTTTTGCTTTGAAGCCACCTCCAGCAGGCTTGAGCGACCACGCCCGGCGGCCCCTTATCCCGCTATCTCATCTATTCGGAACGTTAAGGAGCCCAATCATGGTCGCTGTACGTAAGATTCGCTGTGTTGTTGTCGTCGCCCCTGCCGAAGTTGACGGCATGCTTCCTCATGACATGCCCCAAGCCAGCCCTCGCCGTTTTCGCCCAAGCGATTTGTTGCCCTGGAGCGACCCCTATATTCGTTCGCTTGTCGAACAGTTACAAGAAGAGGTTCGCACCGAAGTGGCCGAGGCGCGTGCCTCACGCATCGAAGAATTGCCGACAAGCGACCGCTGGAGCGAGTTTCAAGTCAAGCCGGTTGATGGTTTGCCGCTCGATTGAGCGAGAGCTTCTGAACCGCTGAATTAGCCCTCCATTAGCCCCGGGTCATTGACCCGGGGCTAATTTTATGTAACGAACCGTCGCACCTCGGCGGCGAGGAAGAGTGAACCGGTAACGACAACCGCTCCTTCGGTTCCCGCCAATTGTTGAGCCACATGAAAACCTTCGGTCGGGTCTTGTGTGATCGTTACGTTGCTATTGCGTACCAACTTTGCAAGCTGTTCAGGAATAATAGCTCGTGGATTTTTAACAAAGCGTGTCACCACGATGTAAGCAAAGTGGGGAATCAACGGTTCCATCACGGCGGCGGCGTCTTTGTCGTCGCTGATGGCAATGAGCAACACACGACGATCGGTCGGTGCCGGTTGGCAGAGCACGCCGAGCGCCTCTGCTAAGGCTTGAGCCGAAGCACCGTTGTGGGCGCCGTCGATGACGACGATTGGCTTCCCCTCGAACCGTTCCATACGGGCAGGCAGCTTGGCTGTGGCAACACCTTGCCGGCAGGCTTCAACCGGGATACTCCACCCACTGCCGGCCAACAGCCTGAGTACTGCAAGTGCGACAGCCGCATTGTCAGCCTGGGCGGAACCGGGCCTTGCGGGGCGAATGTTATCCACCCTTTGGTTCGGTTGGGAAAAACGCCAAGTGTCGCCCGTCGATTGCAAATCAAAATCTTGGCCACGTCGATAGAAGGGCGAGTTACGCTCCTTCGCGATCTGCTCGATCACGTCCCCCGCTTCAAAATCGACCACACCACTCACGGTTGGAACGCTCGATTTGATAATCCCGGCTTTTTCAGCGGCAATTTCGGGGAGCGTGTCGCCAAGCTGCCGCGTGTGGTCGAGGCTGATGCTCGTAATAACGGCCACTTCGGAAGAAACGACGTTCGTCGAATCCAGCCGACCGCCGAGGCCTACTTCGAGCACGACGGCGTCGCAAGCTGCTTGCCCCCCATCCCCCGCAAACAGGGCCAGTGCCATAGCGGTCGTTAGGTCAAAGAAGGTAG
>JAJRUA010000372.1 GCA_024278035.1 Planctomycetota bacterium
ACGCTCTTTACATTGTCGAGCGTCTTGCACGAGCGCTTAACGCCCTTCTCAATAGCATCCTCAAAACTCTTCTTGCTCGAAGCAATAATCTCGGTAACACGGGCAACGGACATGATGCATTCCTTGGTGAGATGAAAAAAGATTCTGAGCATTGTGACGCAACCTGCGACGCAATGCAAAAAGAAAACCGCTAATCAACTTGGTTCCTAATCAACTTGGTTCGTAGCCGAGGTTCGGGGCAAGCCATCGTTCCACCTCGGCAAGTGCCATTCCCTTGCGCGTGGCGTAGTCAACGACTTGCTCTTTACTAATGCGGTCCACCGCAAAGTAACGTGCCTCGGGATGAGCGAAGTAAAGCCCGCTGACGCTCGCCCCTGGGTGCATTGCGTACGACTCGGTAAGCACAATCCTCGCCTCCGCTTCGGCATTGAGCAACGCAAACAGCGTCGCTTTCTCCGTGTGATCCGGCTGGGCCGGGTACCCGGCCGCTGGGCGGATACCCCGGTATTTCTCGGAGATCAATTCCTCTTTTGAGAGGCGTTCCCCTTGGCCGTAGCCCCATTCCTTGCGAACCCGATCGTGCAGGCATTCGGCAAACGCCTCCGCCAATCGGTCGGCAAGCGCCTTCACGAGGATCGAATTGTAGTCGTCATGGTCCGCTTCGTAGTGGGCGGCCAATTCATCGCACCCGATGCCGGTCGTCACCGCAAAGCCGCCGACGTAATCTTCTCGTCCACACTCCACCGGGGCAATGTAATCGGCCAGCGCTCGAAAGTCTTTCTGTCCTTTTCGTTCCCATTGTTGCCGAAGGGTGTGGAGTCGGCATCGCTCGGTCGATCGGTTTTCGTCGGTGTAGATAACAATATCGTCCCCCTCCGTCGCCGCAGGAAAGAAGCCGTAGACTCCTTTCGCGGTGAGCGATCGATCGCTGAGTATTTGATCGAGCCTTTCGTTCGCTTCGTCGTACAGGCGCTTCGCTTCGGTGCCTACCTTGTTGTCCTCAAAAATCTTCGGGTACTTTCCTTTCAGCTCCCAAGTCATAAAAAACGGAGACCAGTCGATGTACGCACGCAGTTCTTCTAACGGAAAATCCACAAGCGTTCGGGTGCCTACGAACTCGGGCTTAGGAATATCAACGGTCTTCCAATCGGTGGCAAACCGCTTGGCCTGGGCCTCGGCAAAGGGGACAAGTTTTACCTGCTGCCGATTGTTATAGCTCTCAACCAGATCGGCTTGGAGCTTGCGATTCTCCTCCTCAAATGTGCTACGCGAATCCGGATTGAGCAATTTTTCGACAACGCCCACCGACCTTGAGGCATCCAAAACGTGGGTCACGCCCCCCTCGTAATGCGGAGCAATTTTTACAGCCGTGTGCTTGGCACTGGTGGTTGCGCCCCCCACCAGCAAGGGGGTCCCCAGGCCGAGGCGATTCATTTCACGGGCAACATGGACCATCTCATCCAGACTGGGGGTGATGAGCCCCGACAGACCGATCAAATCGACTTTTTCGGCCTTGGCTACCTCCAAAATCTTTTCGGCGGCGACCATCACGCCCATATCGATCACCTCATAGTTGTTGCAGCCGAGGACCACGCCGACGATGTTCTTGCCAATGTCATGAACGTCTCCCTTGACCGTAGCCATGAGGATTTTTCCACGGCTGCTGCTGGCGTTGCCGTCCGCTTTCTTCTCTTCTTCCATATAAGGCATAAGGTAAGCAACCGCCTTCTTCATCACTCGGGCACTTTTAACGACCTGCGGTAAGAACATTTTCCCCTGTCCGAACAGGTCGCCAACGACGCTCATACCGTCCATCAATGGCCCCTCAATGATCGAGAGACAACGGTCGTACTTTTGGCGTGCTTCTTCGGCGTCCTCATCAATGTGCTTGACGATTCCTTTGATGAGGGCATGTTGGAGCCGTTCTTCGACCGTGCCTTCGCGCCAGGTTTCATCGACAACCGCTTTTTTACCCCCCTGCCCTTTCACGGTTTCGGCAAAATCAACAAGCCGTTCGGTAGCATCGTCGCGCCGATTGAGCAGCACGTCTTCCACCAGTTCTTTCAGTTCCGGCTTGATTTCGTCGTAAACGACAAGCTGCCCCGCGTTGACAATGCCCATGTCCAGGCCTGCCCGGATCGCATGGTAGAGGAACGCCGAATGCATCGCTTCGCGCACGACGTCGTTCCCCCGGAACGAGAAGCTGATGTTCGACACACCGCCCGAGATTTTCACGCCGGGACAAACCTCTTTGATGCGGCGTGTCGCGTTGATGAAGTCGAGCGCGTAGTTGTTGTGCTCTTCGATACCGGTAGCGACCGTGAGAATGTTCGGGTCAAAAATGATGTCTTCGGCAGGAAAGCCGGCTCCCCCCTCCCCTTGCGGAGCAACAAGCAGGTCGTACGCCCGCTTGCAGATGCTCACTTTGCTCTCTTCGTCGGCGGCTTGCCCCTCTTCGTTGAACGCCATCACGACGGCTGCCGCCCCGTACGATCGGCAAAGCCTTGCCCGACGAATAAACTCTTCTTCACCATCCTTGAGGCTGATCGAGTTGACGATCGATTTGCCCTGGACCGCTTGCAAACCGGCTTCAAGAACCGACCACTTGCTACTATCAATCATCACGGGCACCGCCGCGATATCGCTCTCGCCCGCAATGAGACGCAGGAATTTGGTCATCACGGCCTCCGAGTCGAGGAGCCCCTCATCCATGTTCACGTCGATGATGTTCGCGCCGCTCACCACCTGTTGGCGGGCCACCTCGATCGCTTCTTCGTAGTTCTCTTCTTTCACCAAACGGGCGAACTTGCGTGAGCCGGTCACATTCGTCCGTTCGCCAATCATCAGAAAGTTGGACTCGGGCCGCAGCTCCATTGGCTGCGTGCCGCTGAGGCGCAAGCGCGAGGGGACCGACACGCGCCGATGCGGCGTGGCATCTTTCAATCGATCCGCAAACGC
>JAJRUA010000036.1 GCA_024278035.1 Planctomycetota bacterium
CAAGTTGTGCGGCCTCGTAGTTTGCCCTTGTTGACGCCGGTGGAAACCAGTCGGGGCCTGCGACATGTTTGGACAACTTTTTCTGAGGATCAAATCGATCTCAACTATGGCGAGCCCATTGTGCTTGCCCGAATGTTGCGGATTCTTGTGGAGTACGCCCGCCGAGGGGCACGAATCATTCGGCTCGACGCGATTGCCTTCCTTTGGAAAAAACGGGGTACCAACAGTTTGCATTTAAGCGAAACACACGAAGTGGTGAAACTCATGCGAGACGTCTTCTCATGCTTCGCGCCCCGGACGCTTGTGCTGACTGAGACGAACGTGCCGCATCCGGAGAACATTGCGTATTTCGGTTCGCCTTCTGGTGAGAAGCAGTCGGACGAAGCGCAGATGGTGTATCAGTTCAGCCTGCCCCCTTTGCTACTTGAAGCGTTCTTGAGCGGCGAGGCGTCGGCGATCAACGAATGGCTCCGCCATCTTTCTCCGCCCCCCTCCGGTTGCACGTTCTTTAATTTCACCGCGTCGCACGATGGCATTGGTGTGCGCCCGCTCGAAGGGCTTCTTTCAGCCGATCGCTTGGAGCGGTTGGTCGAGGCGGTGAAGACCCGTGGAGGCAGAGTCAACACACGCCGCCAAGCCGACGGGACCGACACGCCGTACGAATTGTGTATCACCTACTTCAGTGCGTTACGGCCTGACCAGCCAGATGAGCAGCTTCATATTCGCCGGTTCCTCGCTTCGCAGGCGGTGATGCTGTCACTCCAGGGAATGCCGGCCGTTTATTTCCACAGCCTTGTGGGAACGCCTAACGACGAGGTGGGAGCCGATGAAAGTGGCGTCCCTCGCCGAATCAATCGCCGTAAGTACGCCGTGAGTGAACTAGATTCCCTCTTGGCCGATGCGGCTACAACCGAACGGAAAATCTTTGACAGCTACCAGAACTTACTTGCCAAGCGGATTGCCGAACCGGCGTTCCATCCCGATGCGGAGCAGCGGATCGTCAAAATGGACTCGCCCGAAGTGCTGGCCTTTGAGCGAATGGGTATTGAAGGGGATCGGCGCGTGCTGGTGCTGGTGAACTTTGCCGAGAATCCAAAAACGGTTCTTCGCCCCGAGGCTTTTCAAGGTATGGTAACGGATTTAATTGCCGACGAGGAGTTCGGCGAAGGAAAGTCTCTAACGCTATCCGCAGGGCAAGCGGTGTGGCTTGCGGCACCGGGAGTGTAGAATCCGTGAGAGCCGTGTCGTCCCCGACCACGGCAAGCTGTGCCTAAATCGCCGTGGTCGGGGACGACACGGCTCTCACCGCTTTTAATCCCCGCAGCTCCCGTGCCTGATTTTGCTCAACGCGGTCCGCTTACCACGCTCCACGATCTTGGAACGGTTGGCCATGACCAATTGGTGAAAATGCTCCGCAAGTCGGTCGAAAGGTACCCGATTGGCTTGGTCCTGCCGATCACGGCGTCCGACATGCGTGCGCCGGCGTTTGAGAACATCGTTCAACAACTGGGAAAGGCGGATTATCTCGACACGTCGGTCGTGGTGCTCAACCGTGCCGAATCTGTAGAGGATTATCGTGAGGCGGTCGAGCGCATTGCGCCAATGGGGCCGAATGCCCGAGTCTTGTGGACCGACGGACCGCGCGGTGTGGCGGCGCTCAAGGAGTTGAGTGAGGCCGGGTTCAATGTCTCGCAGCCAGGCAAAGGGCGGGCCGTCTGGTGTGCGTTTGGCTATTTGCTTGCCGATCCTCGGGTCAAGGCGTTCGTCCTGCAAGATGGCGATATCGTCAACTACGATACCGACATGCTTGTACGACTTTGCCTGCCGATGGCCCACCCCGGCATGGACTTTGATTTCTGCAAAGCGTACTACGCCCGGTGTACGACCAAAATGCATGGCCGTGTCGTTCGGTTATTGGTCGTGCCGTTGGTGCGGGCGCTCATCTCGGTGATGGGGACCGATCCCTACTTGGTCTTCCTGCGGAGTTTTCGCTACCCGCTTGCCGGAGAGTTTGCGGTGACTTCGACCCTTGCGCGATCGAACCGCATCCCGTGCAACTGGGGTCTTGAGATGGGGACGCTCGCCGAGGTATTCCGCAACACATCGCCCAAGCGGGTAGCCCAGGTGGATATTGCTCGCCTTTACGATCACAAACACCAAGAAATGAGCCTGGACGACGACAGCCGCGGCTTGATGAAGATGGCAAGTGACATTCTGGCGAACCTTATTCGGACACTCACCAGCCGCGGCATGGTCTTCGGCAAAGGGCATTTCATTTCACTACGGGCAGCCTACTTGCGACTCGCCCAAGATGCCGTGCGGCAGTACCACGCCGACTCGATCATGAACGGCCTTGATTACGACAGGCACAATGAAGAGCAGGCGATCGAAGCGTTTGCAGAGTTAATCACCAAGACGGGCGACCGGGTGTACGACGATCCCTCGGGGGCCCCTTCGCTGCCCACATGGACACGGGTGGTAACGGCGTTACCCGATTTCCCTCAGCGTTTGAGGCAGATCGCAGAAGAAGATTTTGATGAGTATCGGCCGTGACTTGCATTTCCGTCAGCACAAAGAAAGAAAGCCGGAAAGCAGGGCAAATTACGAATGCCCCACTTCCGGCCTATTTCTTTATTTTCCTCTGTTCTCGAAGCCGTCACTACGCCCTTGCAACCAGTCGCCGTTGGCTGGCAAGAAGCACCAAGCCTATCGCGGCAAAGGCAACACTCGCCGGTTCAGGAACCGGAACCGCGGTGAAGCTGACGGTGCCTACGGATGTGAAAGCCAGTTCCCCACCTGACGTCGCTACCCCTATGAACTGCCCAGAAAATAGCGTCGGAGTGGTTTCGACAACCGGTCCAATTGCGCCATCAAGGCCGTAACCAACAAGAACCGGTTCTTGCAAAGTAAGCCAGTTGTCTGCTAGATCCTCTCCCAAGCCCCCAAATCCGTTCGCCCCGGCGCTCACCCAAGAATGGACGGGAGTCGTAATCGAAAATATCCCCAGTCCATCGATCTCAATTTGCGTCGATAGATGCGGGTTCCTTAGCGGTGGGTTGGTAGAAATAGGCCAAGGTGCAATGTTGACCGTGTCAGCAGCCCCTGTGATCGTAAAGGCTGCGTTCGTAAATGTTGCCCCATCAAGGGTGCCTGTTCCCGTACCACTGTAGATGTAGGTGATCGGGGCGGCTTGTGCCGAGGTGCAGGCTGCTAAGCCCACCACTAGGCAGCCGAGTAGTTGAAATAATCGCATTAGTACGCATCTCCTCTCAGTAAATAAAGAAAAAAACGGGCCGCCTGTCCAAAAAAACGTGCCCAACCTCTGCCCATAGAACGCGACAGCCTGAGCAACAGGAATCGATACCGAAGCGATCTATTATTAAACAGCGATTGAGCGTGCCATAATGTAGGGCAAACGAGGGGCAATAGGCAAGGAGGGATTCTTCTCGCCCCAAAAAACCCGGCTCCACCCTGGAATTATCAGAAGGCGAAGCCGGGACTGGTCATCTCTCGCAGGCAGCCGACTCAGCGTAATCGTTGTTTTCGACTCCACAGCGTGAGGCCAGCCATCGCCGCTAACCAAACAGCCGACGGTTCGGGAATCGAATTCGCTCCGCCATAGTTTGCGTCTTTTAATGCGACGCGGTCGAGGTACACCCTTGCATCATCCGAGCCGGACCAGCTCCCAGCAAAGCCAAGATAAAAATTGGCCGACGAAATACCAGGCGTTAGATCAAACGCGCTTAACGGAACCTCAACCCGAATTGTCTGATTGGTGGGACCACTAATATCCGCAAACGAATACTCCTGGCTCCAGCCATCAAGATTCGTATCGAAGGCAAGATGCAAACCCAAGGAGGAAAGGTTCGCAGGCAAGTCCGAGGCTACGTAGGTAACGTCAATTTGGAGAATATAATCGCCGATGTCGTCATTCAGTGCATCCTGTAAGGCCGCGAGCTGCGAGCCGCTCATATCGACTCGAGCGTCCCAGGTCCAAGCCGAAGTCGGCTTGTCAACGGCAAGACTGGAGCTTTCATTCGTGTTTCCTGGACCGCTGACCCGAGTCAAAACGCTGTCGGGCTCCGAGCCGATATTCGGATAGTAGAATCCCTGTTTTCCGTTTTCAAAACTATAGAGAACCTGTGTCGGTGTCCCCGGATTGGAAACAAAACTGGACAACCATTGCGTTGTTTGAACATTATTGGAATGAGGCTCGGAACCACTGACCCCCATGTCCCAGAGATTGCCGCCTGTGCCCGGCATCCCCCAGTTCCAAATGTTGGCGGAAGTCACCTGCCCTTTCGACTGGCGTTCATCCAAGGCCCGCATAAGGCCTTCGTAGGCCATGTTTTGTTCGTCCCGATCAACCCATCCACTCGAATTCTCGGGCGTGACCGACGTCCGGTTGTAGGGCAGGTAGCCCACCTCGGTGAACTCCACTGGCAAGCCACTGCCTCCTTGGCGAGCCGCAGCAAACGGAAGAATATCGTTGTCCAGCTTGTTATTCCATGCCGCTTCCACTTGGTTGATGAAATTCTGATTGGGGTAGGAACCCGAATTATTAGCTTGCGAGTTGGTCAGCATTCCCTGGAAGTAAGCATCGATGCCGATGTAGTCAATCGCCGGATTCTCCCAGATGGTACTTGTAAGATTGGCGTTCTTAAAATTATCCCAATTGGCAGCGTACCCGAGGGAACCGCTAAATTTATTATTGACGGCACTAATGACCGAACTCCACTTCGAGTTGTTACCGCTGTTCTGCGTGATGGCTTTGAGTTCGCTTCCCACGGTCATGGCGTCGGCACCGTTGGCCTGAGCAACTTGGGCCACATCGACGAGATAGTCCTCGTAGTCATTCCAAAAAGTATTCGACTCGCTACTGCCGGGCGTTGGGTTGTAGTTGCCTCGCCACGTGGTGAAATTCTTGGGTTCAACAAACGGATTAACCGTCACCCGCATCCCTAGTGATTTTGCCCTGGAAATTCCAGCAGCGATGCTGCTTAGCTCAGGCCCCTTAGAAGAGGTCGTTGCGATGGAACCCGTGCCCAACGTGACATAGCGTACGGGGATGATCGCAACCTCGCTAAAGCCGGCGTCGTAGACCGATTGGACGGCGTTTTCCCAGACCGAATTGCCAGAACTACCAAAGTTTCCCCAAGAAATTAGATTGAATCCGACATTTGTGTCGGTACCGACTTGGTAAATCGTCTTGTCCGACGCCTCCGCCGACAAGCCGGGGTGCCACAAGGCAAATCCCATCGCAGCAATCAACAAGGGTAGATGTTTCGAGAGAATCATCATGAATCAACTCCAGTAGA
Organism: Planctomycetota bacterium; assembly: GCA_024278035.1. The sequence continues at coordinate 5,319 of JAJRUA010000036.1, forward strand.
AGAGGAAGAAAAGAAACTCGTGAGCAGAGGTCGGAAATCGTTCTTAATTTCAGGTGATCGAAGGGGAAGCGGGGCAACTTCTTCGGTGCTTCGGGAAAAATAGGCCCTGTCTCCTTGCCTCCTGGAGACGCGGCTTGCCGCACCTTGCGAATCGTACGAGGCCTACCAAAGAAAAGAGAAGATAAAAGAAGAGAAAGTACTTTACTAAACTGATAAAGTACTTGAATGTTTTATGAAGACGGCACGGCCTTGTCAAGTTTTCCCTTGGCATAACGTCACTGAATCGCGGGATTTAATCCCCTTTTTGCGCACTCCCCTACTGCAATTGCTACGCTAAGCGGTCGGCAGGGAGCCTAGTGCTTTGTCACGGCTAATCCCCAAATTAAGCTGTGCCCCAGCACTAGAGAGACAAGACTAAACGGCGCGTCCCAAGAACCTTCTGAAGGTGCCAGCTTTTTCAGCCGCTAGTAACCCTCCCACTGGGTTGGGGGGTAAGGTTCCTAGCCTCCACCCAACCTCCCAAAATGGCCAATCATGGGCGTCGCTAATTTTCCGCTGTTGGTGCAATCAATTATCGAAACGCCGCTTGGCCCGTTGAGAGTGGTTGTTGAAGACGAGAAGCTCACCCGACTCGATTTCCAGCGGGATGACTCTGAGGCTATCGGCACGAAGTCAATGGCTTTGGCCCAACTGCGCGAAGAACTCGAACGCTATTTTTCCGGCGAACGGGTCAAGTTTCGTACGCTGCTCGCTCCCCAGGGAACCCCGTTTCAGCAGACCGTTTGGAAGGCACTACGAACGATTCCCTATGGCAAGACTTGGTCGTACGCCCAACTTGCCCAGGAAATCGGCCGGCCCACCGCTTACCGTGCTGTGGCGCGGGCGAATGCGACCAACCCGATTGCGATCCTTATCCCTTGCCATCGAGTGATTGCCGCGGATGGTAAACTCTCCGGCTACGCGGGCGGTGTCGAACGAAAACGTGGCCTGCTCGATTTAGAACAAGGGCCAGCACCACTCGACTTTTGATCGACTCAATGAAGATAAGCAGGGTAAACAAGACGAGGATGGTAGCCTGTTTGGTTAAATCGACCTGGGGGATATAACCGGAGCGAAGGGTTTCCGTTCGTGGCACCCGATACAAGCAATACGCTTTGCACAAGATTTCTGCTGACGCATTTCACTTTGTGTGCAGAAAGTAATCCAATGCATCTTTTGCTAAATGCTGTTGAAAAACAGTGGGGGGCAGTGTAGTCTACCGGAAACAACTCCACACGATTCCGTGTGAGTACAAGCGAGTTCTCGCATTGTCTTATGAACCGAATCGGTTTTTAAGTTCCTGTACTTTGCCATCAACCCAGCAGATAACTGCAAGGAGAAGGGGCATGTTCGCTAATTACAAAATCGAATACAGAGTAAAACGACGGGGCAAGAGGAAGCGATCTTCTTCGCCAAGAGGCCGTTATAGCGGTATTCATGAAAGGGGACGCAGTAAACGTGCTCCGGATCACATAGCGCTGGTGGACGCCAACCTACGCTACCAAGCCGTTGCTGAGAATGTCTTTCGGGAGTGAAAAAAGGGTAGAATGGACCTGCACGATTCGGTCCCTAAGGAGATTCTACTATGTTGATTTTCGGCACGGTTACTCGATCTCGTCCTACGGCGTTCACGTTGGTGGAATTGCTCGTGGTGATTGCAATCATTGGCATTCTGGTTGCCATGCTTTTGCCGGCAGTACAGATGGCGCGCGAGGCGGCCCGACGGACAGAGTGTAAGAACAATCTGCGCGGCATGGCGATCGGTTGTCTCAATTTTGAGTCCGCCCAACGGGCGCTGCCACCCGCTTCGACCAACTCACCGGCAGCACGGCTCAATAGCTTGGGCTGGCAAGTTTTTATACTGCCCTATATTGAGCAAGGGGCCGTGTCAGCCAACATTCGGTCGAACTATGCCGAGACGGCCGAGACGCTCGATCTTGCCAATCGTCTCGTCATTCCCCAGTACAACTGTCCGAGCGATCCGGAGATTGAATCGGTGCGTGGCCGGAAGTTCGATTGGATGCGAGTGATGTCTTACGCGGGTGTGCTTGGGTCGTACTATAGCCGTGAAGGAATTATCGCGTGTGCCCCAAGGGATCCGTGTGTCGGCGGGGAGAACAATTTGGGGCCTGTGAATCAGGACGGCTTGATGGGCGTCGCGATGGGGATACCACTTCTGAAGGTGACCGATGGTGTTAGCAAGACGGCCCTCCTGGGCGAACGGTGGTACCAATTGCGCACCTGGACTTTTGGCAGTTTTTACCAAGAACGCGACGACCCGAACGGCAACCAGGGCAACGGTGTCATCCCGCAACCGCCACGAGGGCCCCAGGCAATGACGGCCGTCAGCTCAGCCAAGAACTTGGATCGTCGTTCGCCGCTCAACGCGGACCTCAATAGTACCGGCTACTACGTTTTGCATTTATCGACGGACCGGCCCGCCTTGCCATCGAGTGCTCAGCTAACGCTTGCCTACAACAACTTGCCGTTCGGCAGTTTCCATTCGGGCGGTGCGAACTTTGCCTTTGGCGATGCGAGCGTACGGTTCCTCGCCGACGAGATCGACATGGACCTCTACTTAGCCATGGCCTCGCGCGACGGCGGCGAAATCACCGACTAAATTATTGAACCACGACGGAACAACGGAAGTTTTGTTGTGGGAGGCATATCCGTAGACGCCGCCCACGTAACCGTTCACGGCGAAAGACCGCTTTAATCGATGACGAACGCAAATAATCGCTAATTTCAACACCTTTCACCTGTTAGGACTTCCCCCTTTTAACTTCTTTAACTTCCTTCTTTTTTTTCGTAGGGCCCGATTTTTCCGAATAGATTTTTGCCCACTACTGTCCGGTTAGAAGTCGGATAGTGGTAACTGTTTAGGGAAAGGGGTATCTGAAAAACGGTAGTCCGAGTCGTCAAGTAGCTGTAAAACGGGCGTTTTCTCAAAG
>JAJRUA010000373.1 GCA_024278035.1 Planctomycetota bacterium
CGCTAAAGAGGGCGATGCAGAACAAGGCGTTTGTCGTGTTGCGGCGCTCGTGGGACCGACCGGCGTCGGCAAAACCACGACCATTGCCAAGCTCGCCGCCAACTTCCGAATCCGCGAACGCCGTTCTGTCGGGCTAATTACAGTGGATACGTATCGCGTTGCGGCAGTAGAACAACTTCGCACTTATGCTGAGATTATCGACCTTCCGATGGAAGTCGTCTCGACACCGCGCGAAATGCGAGCGGCGGTCGATCGACTCCGGCATCTGGACGTGATCCTTATCGACACCGCAGGCCGAAGCCCCAGGGACGCCATCCGTTTGCAAGAACTACGCGCCCTGCTCGGCGAAGCGACGCCTGACGAAGTGCATCTTGTGCTGAGTACAACGACCACGGCACGCGGCCTGAACGAAACGATCCGACAGTTCGAGGGCGTCGGCGTCACTTCCTTGTTGTTTACAAAACTTGACGAAGCGACGACACTCGGCCAGTTGGTCGGTGTCGCTCGGTCCAATGATTTGCCGATCAGCTACCTGACCGATGGCCAGCAGGTGCCGGATGATATCCGCGTTGCCCAAAGCGAGTCGCTGGCACGCTTGCTCCTGGAGGCAGGAGCCTAGATGCCCAACGATTCAACCCATCATCGAGATCAAGCGGATGTGTTACGGCGTATGAAATCCCCAAGCAGCGGAGCAACCATTGCCGTTGTCGGTGCGAAGGGGGGCGTCGGAACGTCGGTCGTCACATTGGCACTTGCCGAGGCGTTGGCATCGTATCAGTCGGTGTTGGTCTTGGACGCAAACTGGGGGCAATCGGACTTGGCCTTGCTGGCACGCCTCTCAGCAAGGGAGGCCGTCGCGCACTGTACGGTCGGTCTTGCCGAATTGTTGGAAGAAAAAGAAACGGATCAACAAAGCTTAGCGGCAGGAATCACGTTGGTTCCTGGCGCTAATGGAGATTTCCCCCAGCCACTGGCGGAAGCCACCGGACGCCTCTTCAAGCGACTTGCTGCCATGAACGCAGGCATCACGCTCCTTGACACAGGAGTTGCTAGCACCCGCTGGGCACAGGCTCTTGCCGCTCATGCCGACCAAACTCTCTTGGTCGCAACGCCCGACCAACACGCAGTGGTCAGTGCTTATGCTTCCGCCAAACGATTACGACAAACGGGAGCTAGGCCTTTTCTTGTTTGGAATGGTTGCCCCAATGCGAATCAAGCGGAAACGGCACAACAGCGCATTCGGGCGACTTGTGAAAGCGCTGGGAAGCCGCCGCTAGCGAGTGTCGGCTGGTTGCCGGGACGTATGAATTCAGCCGACAAAGTTTTCGCTGAAGCGGCTCGGTACCTAGCCCTGAGTTTGACGTCCGACACGGTGGCCAACGAACTTCAGCGCGAGCACTCGGCTGCTGCCTAATCGGTGCAAATCAAAAAAACTTCGGAAACGGTTTAACTTCACATGGCGAAGCGGACGATGAACATCTTGTGGCTGCTGCTTCGCCTTGATCGGTCAAGATGGGTAGTTTGCTTTAAGTTTGCGGGCTCCATGGTGAGTGAACGATGGCACGGGTTTACGCGGGCGTTTTGGGCTTTCTTGGCATGGGGATTACCCTGCTCCGAGGCGCAATCGCTGGCGGCGGCTTGGAAGGGACTGTCTCTTCGGCAGTCTATGCGATGGTTACCCTTGCTTTGGTCGGGTTTGTGGTTGGATGGATTGCTGAGGCGACCATCGACGAATCAGTCCGCAGCCGAATGGAAAAGCAACTTGCTGAGTTAAAAGGCGATGAGTAATCATCCCCTTCGAGTTCAGCAACAGTTACGAAAGAAAATAAAACATGCGGGATGGATCCCGTCTTATCGCGGCAGGTGCTTCACCGCACGAAAGACCGCACAATAGCGAATCACGGAGGATTGCATGGCAGCGACAACTCTCACGCACAGGCCCAACTCACCCTGGATCAAAGGCCGTAATTCCGGCAACGGATCCGCCCATCGCGATCCGGCAAAGGAAGCCAAAGCGGCAGCGATGCTCGAAATTTGGAAACGCTTCAAAGCGGATCCAACCGACAAAGCATTGCGTAACCGACTCGTCGAGCAGTATTTGCCTCTAGTAAAATACAACGGCGAGCGAATCTGGAGCCGTTTGCCGGATGGCGTGGAGTTGGACGATCTTATCTCGGCAGGCGTGTTTGGCCTGATGGACGCGATCAAGGCGTACGATCTTGAGCGAGGCGTCAAGTTTGAGACTTACTGTGTTCCGCGTATTCGTGGAGCTATGCTCGACGAACTGCGAAGCATGGACTGGGTGCCTCGTCTGGTTCGCTCGAAGGCAAGCAAACTGGCCGCCGGTGTCAAAGAGCTTGAAACACGGCACGGTCGGTCACCCACGGAGATCGAACTGGCCGAGCACATGGAGTTGAGCCTCACTGAGCTTGAGAAAATGATGAAGGAGGCCAACGCGGTTGGCCTGATTAGCCTCAACAAAAAATGGTACGAAACGGACAGTTACAAGGATGTCAGTGAAATCGACGTTCTTGAAGACAAGCGAGGAGAGGACCCGACGCGCCGCGTCCAGAAATCGGACCTCATGCGACTCGTTACCAAGGGCCTCAACCGCAACGAGCGGCTCATCATCATCCTCTACTATTACGAGGAGCTAACGATGAAAGAGATCGGCTCGACGCTCGACCTCTCAGAAAGCCGCGTGAGTCAAATGCACTCAGCGATCGTTCAGCGTCTGCAAGGCCAACTTGGCCGCCGTCGGCCGGAGTTTGGCACGGCGTAATGCTGTAGGAACAACCAACAAGTAAAAAGAGCCGCTGGCATAAGTCGGCGGCTCTTTTTGTAATGTTTCGTGATTTAGGCGAGCCGCGAGCGTCAGCGACCGGAGGCAAACCCTGAGTGGACAAAACATTGTATCGAGCAGCCACCGTAAAAACTCCGGTCGCTGACGCTCGCGGCTCGCCTTACCAACCGCCCGTATCGACTTCGCCGCCGTCGCGCGTCGCGAGATCACGGTAGAGATTGATGTCGATCGTGTCGGTGAGAAAACGAACGGAGCTGTCGGCAATCGCGAAATGGGCACCGCCCGGGTGGGGGCTGCTATAATAAAAGTCGTTCGTCTTGAGCGTGCCCGGATCCGATGCGGGGCGGAGCGGGTCGCCCCGGAAGTAGCCGAACTGTGCAGGGTCGGCATTGATCGGGTAGCGGACGTTTTTTGTCGCGTGCATAGAGATTTCTTTGATCTTCGATCGCCCCACCCATACCGAACCCGTTACCCACAGATGGAAGTCGGCCATGTAAAAGCGTTCGCCGAGGGCAAGGGTTTGTGATGTGCCGTCGGTGATTTGGGCGAACCGGGTATGACTTTCCGGATAGAAGACGCCATCGGTATAAACGTCGCTATAAAACGTGTTGTCGAGATCCCAAACATTTTCGGTCGTCACGCCGGCACCGGCGATGCCGGCGTAGTTCGATCGTCCTTCGCCGATGGCGGTCGAGTTGGGAGAGCTGGGGCAAACAAAGAGCGTGGGCGTAGCAAAATCTTTGTTCGTGATATCGCCGTTCTCCTGTGGGGCGATCTCTTCGTAGAGCGGCGACTCTTCTAGGTAGGGAAGCACAAGCACACGCCAGCCAACGCCATCTTTGTGCTGTCGATCGGTCAGCCGGGAGCCGGGGGGGAGCGCTTCCTTATGGGTTTCATAATTATGGGTAGCAATCGCTAGCTGCCGAAGATTATTCGCACAGGCAGAACGGCGTGAGGCTTCGCGTGCCGCCTGGACGGCAGGCAACAACATCGCCAGCAGAACAGAGATGATGGCGATCACGACCAGTAGTTCGACCAATGTAAAACCGATGGATCGGCGTCTCATCGACCCAAACTCCGTGAGCGACACGTTATCGAGACAACCGCTCCAAAAACCAATAGCCCAAGGGTTCCTGGTTCTGGAATAGTGGGTGAAAACGCAAAGGCGAGCGCCTCGGCAGCCGAGGCAACACCGGCCCCTTCCAGCAGCGCGATAAACCAAGGAACGTCGTCAAAATCGAACGTGCTGTCAGGACTACCTCGGGTACCAGGGAACTCACCGTAGTAATCAAAACGGTAGGCGTCGGTATCGAGCATCCCTAGGGCAAAGGCAGCGATGTCGGCTTGCTCAAGCATGCCGCTCAGGTCCATATCCCCCAGTGTGGTGCTGTAGGAGGCGACCTCAACATTGTCGATTGCCCACCAACCATCGTCTCCCGCGTTTTCCATACCAAACTCGAAAATAAGACCTCCGTTTGAGGAACTTGAGCTCAAGCCTCCCGGCAAGGCTGCCGTTAGCAAGGCGAGACCACTCGGCGGAATCAGACTGTCCAAATCAATCGTGATACGCTCGTTGAAATTGTCCGGCTTGAAAAACGGATTGGATAAGTTCGGAAGCCCCCCTGTGTCGAAGGGATCGACCGTCGGGTTGCCAAGACTGTCGTAGAAGGGGGCCGATTCCCAGCGGAACAGCTCGACCAGTTGGTTGTTCGGAAGCCGAGCCCGCAGGATGGCCGCCTGGTTATTGCCATCAGGATTAAAGCTCTCGCCATCGTCGCAGCAGCCGCCTCGCCAACTGCTATCAAACTGGATGACAAGACGATCTTCGCCAGGAAGGCGAGGCGCAAGATCGATCGTCGGTGTGATGAGCAAGGTGTTGTAGAAGCCAAGCTCATTGGCCGGATCACCCAGGTCGTTCCATTGGTCGGGATCGGCAACCGCGATCGTTCCACTACCGAGAGTGAACGCTTCGCGTCCGCCCGGGGGCTGACCCGACGGACCCGCCGCAGCAGCGATCCAAAAATCACGATCGGCAAACGACCAACCTTCCCACTCCTCAACGCCGACCAACGGATTGCTGACCCCCGGAACGTTGGTTGCGATGCGGTCCCAACCCAACGGTTCGTTGTGGGTGAAGGCTTGCGGAAAGGTGCCCGCAAGAAAGGTCTCGTCTACGGGAGCCCCGAGCAGAAGGCCATCAAAGTTTTCTTGAAAAAGAAGCGTGATAGCCGAGGCAGGCAGTGCCAAGAACGTTACCAGTAACAAGCTGGCCCAACTTGTAGCGGAAAGAGCCTGCCGTTTATGAGTTGAGAAGAGCATGGCATTTTCACACCGTAGAAATGGCAAAACCTTACAAAAGAGAATGGCCTGTCTTTTTCAGGGTGTTTGGATCCTCAATAGATCGGGGCTAGTAGGCTTCAGTCTAACGTGTCTCGCCAGAGATTTAGCAAAAATGTGCTGATAGACCCCGCCTTTTTGCTTGGCGAGGCGTCTCATGTCGGCTAGGCTGGGAAGGTACTTGTTCTGCCACTCTGGCGTTAAGGGACCTTAGTTTCCGTGTCGATATCGGCCCAGTTTTTTCGGATTTTCCTGTTGGGAAACGCCCCGCGTCTCCTCTTCGCTGGGGTATTGCCCCTCGCCATGGGGAGTCTGTCGGCAGACGAAGCTTGCGGCGCTGCTGGTGCGGCTCATTTCTGGCTTTCGACTTCTTCGAGCGGTTCGCCCGGCCCCGAAGCTCCCGTGCTTGCCACAACCACGGACTCGATCGGAACCCTGTACATTTGGGGACGCCCTCACGTTGGCCGGCAGTTGCAGAGCCTCTCGCTCAACCTGATTGCCGACGCGACGGGTATCGATTTCGACGACGGTTCTTATACGGTCTACAACGGAATTGAAGTCGATGTTTCGCGGTTTGAATTCACGCGCGACTCTTCGACAACGCCGACGCTTGTTTCTGAATACTCGGCTGCTGAGGTCATGGCGGGCGATGTCGATGGGGTGTACGGGATCAACGCCTTTAATTTGTTTGGAACCCCGCCCATGTACCTAGGCATGGGTCCGACCTGTTCGGCCGGCGAGGCCAATTGCGAAATTGCCGGTGATGGCCAACCTGCTTGGTTGATCGCTTCGATCGATATTCGTGCTGTGAGCGTTGCGGCAGGGGTGAATCTTTATCTTCAAATTGGTGACCGAGGTATGGTTGAGCAAACGCTCGCCGCGGGGGACTATGATTTTAGTGCCGAAGTCGATGCGGCGGACTACACGGTATGGAGCACCGCCTTCGGCTCGACAACCGAACTGGCAGCTGACGGCAACGGCAACGGCGTAATCGACGCGGCAGACTATACGATGTGGCGAGATTTTCTTGGTGGGATTGCAATGCTGGGTTTGGTGGCGGATACGGAGGTCCGATTTGGCGTTGATATGGGGATGGGCGAAGAGCCAATGCACAATGCCTCGACCGACAAGGAGATCAATCTCGCCGGCGACGATCCGGACGCCGTTATCAGCATCGTAGTACCAGCGAATACCGTCCCCGAGCCGACGACACTGGGGCTCATGGCATGGGCCGCCAGTGCCCTTGTCGTAAGACGCTACAAAGGCCGTTCTACTAGCTAATCAGAAAGCAGCACTCGAACCCGACAGAAAAAAATAGGCGAGCGGCGGGGCGTCAGCCCCCCGATCCTTGCTGCTGCTCCTCGACACATTTATCGGGAGGCTGACGCCCCGCCGCTCGCCTATATGTGCTATTCGTGTTATTCAGCGTCTTTAGGTTGCCAGCAGGCACGAATGAGGCCCAATTTTCTCTCGACGGTCCGCTCGACGACGCCCAAGTCTTTGGCGATTTCTGCGTTGGTCCACCCTTCGAGTTTTCGGCCAGATATCTTACGCAGCCCTTCATTCGGCAGTAGCTCCATCAATCGCTTCAGCTCTTCTTCCATAGCAACGAGGAACTCGGGTCCCAATTCGTTGTCCTCAGGATCAAAGCCGGAGTTACTCGAATCCGAGCTGCCTGGAACGCCTGCTGCACGACCGATCGGCACAGGGGTTTTTCCGCCACCACGTTTCTGGGCGTTTTCGTACTGTCGCTGGTTGATCGCCTTGCGGGCCGTGATTTTCGCCAATAACGACCACAAGTTGCCCCGGTCGTGAAGTCGGGGGAAGCGATCCTCTGCCACTCCGTCGAACAGACTGTGCATCGCACTCAAAGCCACATCCTCTTCATCCGCCGAGCTACGTGGCAAATTGCCCAGTTTCATCCGAGCCAATGCGACGATTCGACGAAAATAACGGTCCCAAAGTTCTTGCTGAGCGAACGACTCTTCACCCGATCGAAGATTGGCGATCCACATGGTGACCGAACCATGCTCTTCGTCCGGGGCATCGTCGGAGGCGCCGTCAACAGGTCGATCAGTCGTCATGCGAAGCGTGGCCGTCGAGAAGGAAAGAGACGAAGGGGATAAGCGGGACTTATCTAACAACAGTCTCCGCGGAGTTACCCACAAAGGCAAGTGAAAAAATCACCTTCTATTGCTGTAGACGCTAACAGCGTTACTCTCAGCGCCCCCCCCTCTGTCGACTCAACCGGGCCTTCCGACGGTCGGCCTGTCGTTTTACTCCATAAGCGTGTCGGGCCGTGGGGACGGTTGCTGATTAGCTGAATGTCACCCAGGTGACTCATCTTGGTCAAGGCATGGAAAAGAGCCTATTTCTTCAAGGTGAATTGACAAACAAAGGAGGACTCGAGATGTCTGTTTCAAGAGCTGTTTGGCTATCGATTGTCGCTGCTGCGCTGCAGGTCTCTGCACCCGCTTGGGCGACGATTCCTTACACGCCGGTTTCTCCGACAGGAGCCTCTCCACTCGGCCCGGGAGTGGAGGTTGTCAGTAAAGTACCCGGGAAGGAGTATTCTGCCGATTTTGATCACACGACAGCCGGATTGGGCGGATCACCCGACCCACAACAAGTTGTCGCATGGGATGGCATTGGCGGAACAGCGGATGGGATCGACTTCTCTGGAACAAGGCCAAGCTGGACACTCGATCAAGAAATCGATGCGATTGCCAATGGTCGTGATCGCTTCTTCAACGCGATTCGAGAGGATGAGGCCCACTTGGTTTTTTCCTACGACGATCAGGCATCCGCCATCGTGGCAGCGCCTGGTGCAGGACTGATGGCCGTCCCCTTGCCCTTGCCTGGTGGGGGGCCAGTGCTGTTGTCGAACGGTAACTTAATTGGTGGATCCGGTGAACTAAGTGTGGAGGAAGCTGGTGCCTTCAGCGCTTCCTCAACCCAAAGTCTTTGGGCTAGCCAAGCTGAGATCAATGGAATGCCCTTGCCACGTGATATTGATGGCGTCGAGCTTTGGGGCCCTGAACCCGCTTTCACGGAGGATACGAACAAATACTCGCTTGACCTTGATTTCCTCAGCGGTGTCTCTGTTTGGAACGGCAACGGAACGCCCTACATCGACCATAGTACGATTGTTTCGGCTGTTGAAAGTTTACTAGGCCCCATCCCTGGACCTGCGTTCTTGCCCTTCGACAATCAAGAAGGAATCAATGCGATTAACCTGGATGCCTTGATGGTGAGTGATGTTGGCGAACAGGATATCTTCGATGGCGATCCCACTGGGGGCGGAGGTCCGACGGACTTCGTGATCTTCAGCATTCGTCAGATTATCGACTTGGCTGATCCGACCGGCTACTACGCCACGGGAAGCGAATTGTTCGTGCTCGGCGGCGACGGAACTATCAGCTTCCTCGCTCATGGTGGCCACGTTTGGGACAAAAGTTACGCTCTGGCGGAGCTCTCAGTGCTTGATCCGTTTGGGAACAATCTAAACGGGGTGATTGATATCAACGCGATTGAAGCGATTGCAAGTATCCCCGAACCGGCGGCTGCCGCTCTACTGTTCACCTGTCTCGGGTCAGTGGGAGCCATGCGGTGGCGTCTCGGCTGAGCCGATAGGCGATTGATTATGGTTTTACACAGCGAGCCGGTCCTTCAAGGACCGGCTCGTTTTTTGTTTGCAAAGCCGAATGGCGAGCGGTGGGGGGCGTCAGCCCCCCGACACTGGCTGCTGCTGCCGTCATTCATCGGTAGGCTAACGCCCACCGCTCGCCATCAGAACAATTGTCCAATTTTTTTCTTGGCAGCGTGTCGGGCTGTGAGGACGGTTGCTGATAAGCCTAATGTTACGAGCACGAGTCGTTTCTCGCATGCTCGCCTATTCCGTTCCCGTTCACGCGTTTTACGCAAGGTTCAAGGTGTCTCATGTCGATATCACGGGCTCGCTGGTTGTCCGCAATTGTTGTCACACTGCTCGGAGCCACGCCCGCTTTGGCGCTGCTTCCCTACTCGCCGGTACCGGTGTTCGGTCCGCCGACGATTGGCCCTGGTGTCATGCCTCCCAGTTTTGTTTATGGAAAAGAGTACACGCACGATAGCGATTTCTCAGTCGTTGGCCCCACGCCCGACCCTGAGCAAGTCATTAACTGGGATGGTGTCGGCGGAACGCTGGATAGCGTGGATTACACTGGCTCACGCTTAGGCTGGACCCCGGACCAAGAGGTGGATGCCATTGCTAACCAACGTGACGCCCTTTTTGACCAAACTATTCGCGACGAAGCTCATCTCGTTTTCTCGATCGATGATGAGATTGCGATGTACGACCCGGGTGGTGTACTTGGGCTGTTCACGGTTCCCAGTGCGGGCTCTGTTTACATCTCCAACGGCAATGCTATCGGCGGAGCCGGGGAAGTTAGTTTTGAAGAGGCGGGTCTGTTCGCTCCTTCTTCGATCCAGGGGGTGTGGGCATCGCAGCTCGAAGTGAATGGAATGCCCCTTCCCTTGGACGTTGATGGCACCGAGCTTTGGGGTCCCGAACCGGATGGGGGAGGCGGTCCCGAGCTTTCTTTCTTTGGCGACGCCGACAAGTACTCGCTCGATATCGACGCCCCGAGCGGCGTTTCGGTTTGGAATGCCTCGGGGACGCCCTACATTACGCAGCCGATGATTGTCGGTGCTGTCACGGCGCTATTAGGCCCCATCCCAGGCTCAGCTTCATTACGAGACGGTGTGGAAGGCTCTCAAGCCATCAATCTCGACGCCCTGATGGTTAGCGACATTGTAGGTGATCCGGATTATTTTGATGCGGACCCACTTCTCGATAGCAACTTTCTAGGCGCGGATCTAGTGGATCAAAACGGCGCTCCGATCGAACCTTACAATTCCGAGGGAGAGATGCGCGGTGATTCGATCATTTTTAGCATCCGTCAGATCGTTGATCCGGCCGACCCAGATGGGTTCTACGCAACCGGTAGTGAATTGTTTGTACTCGACGCATTGGCGGGGGTCAGCTACCTCGTGCATGGCGGCAAAGTGTGGGACCAGGCTTATGCCCTGAGTGACCTTGCCTACATGGGTGGCCCCGATGGGACGATCGAAGAAGGCTATGGCATCATCGACATCAACGCCATTGAAGCGGTCGGTAGAGATCAGGAGGGAGTCACCCCTGCCTTGTCGGGCGACTACAACCGCAATGGCGTCGTCGATGCGGCTGATTACACGGTCTGGCGCGACACGAATGGAGCGACCGGCTATGGACTCGCCGCCGACGACAATGGAGACCATGTGGTGAACTTCATCGACTACCTCCTCTGGTCAGCGAATTTTGGTGCTGTTGCCCCCTCGTTTGCCGTCTCGGTTCCTGAGCCAACAGGCGCTCTCCTGGCCCTAGTTGCTCTGGTAAGTGCCGGTTTCATACGACCTTGTCGAGCCAATTGAGGAAGTTGATCTTGGCAATGGTTGCATTCTGCATTTCGTAGGCGAGCCGGCCTTTCGGGGCCGGCTCGTTTTGTTCGCCGAGCATGTTCTGTTGCCTAGAAAGTGTGAGAGTTCCCTCGCTGCTGAGACGATGGCATCGGCAAAGTATCTCGCTGGCTTCGCTGGGCTGTGTTACTCACTCGCCGAAATGGTCCTCATAGTCAGCCATTGACGCTCGGACGACCTCCAAAGCTTGCTCACGTCCGTAAGCAGCGTCGATCTTTACCTTGCCCGCTTCCTCTGGCGTGAGCGCTTTGTAGATGCTGAAGTAGTGCCGCAGACGATCGACCAAAACCTCTGGCAGCTCGGACACGTCGTTCACGCCGCTCCACATCGCATCGTTCTCAAGAACAGTAATGATCTTGTCGTCCGCCTCCCCGTTATCCAGCATTGGAAGACCACCAACGACACGAGCGTTAACGATGATTTCCTGCTTGGTGATCGGGCGCTCGCTGATAACACAAATATCGAGCGGGTCGCCATCGCCCGCGTCCGACTCAGGCATCAACGCTTGTACTCGCTTGCCACAAAACGTACGTGGGATAAATCCATAGAGCGTCGGAGCAAAGGCCGACGTGCGATTCGGACGGTCCACACGCAAGAAGCCCGTCTTCTTATCCAGTTCGTACTTTACACGGTCGAACGGCGTGAGTTCGATGTAGGCGTGAACGATCTGTGGAGGCTCGGGACCAATCTCCAGTCCATGCCAGGGGTGAGGACGCCAGCGAAAAAACGGCTGAGGAAAGCTCATGCAGGAAAAAGCCAAGCAAAATTACAGGATTGGTCTTGAGGCAATTTTTATAGGCAAGCGGTTAAAAAACGCTAGCTGACAATATCTTCTTCGTTGACGTAAGTTTCCAAAAAGCGAGTTAGCTTGTGAAAGTCGCTCTCTTGATCGATGTAGCGGACGACTGTGACCAAAGTGTCAGGATCGACCAATTCCTCGAACGGGACGTAGAGCAATTGAAGCTGTCCTTCGATCGAAACCATCACGCCATCCAGCCCCTTCTCGACCAGCGCACGATAACCGCCAACGCCAAGCTGGCTGCCGAGCATCGCATCAAAAGCGTGGGGCTCGGAGCAGCGGGCTTCGTAACCCAACTGAATCGGCTTTACGTCTCGTTGCTTGTCCGTCTGACGAGCGTACTCCTTGGCAATCAGTTTGCTAAACAGCTCGTGAAGCGAAACCTCAGAGATTTTAATGTGGCCATGATCGTCCCGGGGAATCCCTTCGACATAACTGTAGGGAAGCAACTCGGCGAGTCCTTCGGCAACAATCACCACACCGTACTGTTTGCCTTCACGCTCACGGGTGGTCATGGTCAAAACAATGCGACGGATCACCTCTTCGAGGTCCATAATGTCGCGTGTGTGCGTTTCGCCCGTGATGGGGTCGGTGTACTCCTCGGTCGTTCGGTACTTGCCAGCAATATCCTCAACGCTGATGACGAGGCTCGCCTCACCCGCAATCGCTACGCCATAGGCTAACCAACCCGCACTGCGCCCCATCGACTCAACAAGAAAGTAACAACGGTTCGCTTCGGCGTCCGACAAAAGGTTGCGAACAGCCCGAGCCAGGAAATCGACCGCGGTGAAATAGCCGAAGGTAAAATCGATACCGCGATAATCGTTGTCGATTGTCTTGGGCAAGTGAACAACCGGGATTCGTGTGGCACCCTCCGGCAAGCGATCTTGATACAGCTTGAACTTGTTGGCCGTCTTGAGCGTGTCGTCGCCACCGATTGAGATCAGTGCATCGACGCCAATCGAACGGAGCCCTTCGTAAACATTCTTGAGCGGTGCGGAGCGTTCCGAGTCGTCCAGATGAGCAGGGCTTGATATTCCTTTACCCGGATTGGCTCGTGCGGTGCCGATCATAATGCCCTGCCGATTACGAGTACGGCTGAGCATCTTGTGGTCGATCATCACGTAGTCCGAGCCCTCGACCAACGGCTTGTCTTCCGAAAAATCGATCAGGCTGGAATACCCATGCTTGATACCGACGACCTCAATGCCATTTCGAAGGAACGAGACAGCCGCCGCCGAGATGACCGCATTCGCCGCTGGGGCCGGGCCACCGGCAAACAGAATAGCGACCTTCTTGATCTTGTGACTGCCAGGCTGTTGGGGACGCGAAAGGCTATTGTCAGACATGCTTTTAGATATCCCGGAAGGGACAATCGAGGTGGGAAAGGAAGGGGCGAGGTGGGAAAGGAAGGGAGCGGTTAAGCTGTGAACGTACGTTCGACAAACTTCGTGTCGATACGAGCTTCGGAGAACGCGGTGTGGCTGAGAATCTCTTGGTGCAAGGGGATGGTTGTCTTAATGCCATCGACCTTGAGCTCCGCCAGGGCACGTAACATGCAAGCGATCGCTTCGTCTCGAGTCGGCTGATGCACGAGCAACTTGCCGATCATCGAGTCGTAATAGGGGGGCACCACATAACCACTATGGGTATGGGAATCGAATCGGACGCCGTAGCCACCCGGGACGATAAGTCGCTCGATTTTTCCCGGCGAAGGCTGAAAGTTACGCGATGGGTCTTCTGCGTTGATTCGGCACTCGATCGCATGGCCTCGGCAGGGGATATCGTCTTGGGTTACCCACAGTGGCTCGCCCGAAGCGATACGCAACTGCGCTTTAATCAGATCGAATCCAGAGATTAGCTCGCTCACTGGGTGCTAGACCTGAATACGGGCGTTCACCTCGATGAAGTAATAGTTGTCGTCCTGGTCCACAACAAACTCAACCGTCGCAGCGTTAGAGTAATCGGCTGACTTGATAAGCTGTACCGCCGACGAGCACATTGCGACGCGCGTCTCTTGACTGATGTTGGGGCTAGGGCTTTCTTCGATCAGTTTTTGATGACGCCGCTGGGTCGAACAGTCGCGTTCCCAAAGGTGGATCGCGTTGCCATGCTGATCGGCTAAAACTTGCACTTCGACGTGGCGAGGGTTCTCAATGTATTTTTCTAGGTAGACATCTCCGTTGCCGAAGGCCGCCTCGGCTTCGACCCGCGCTTGCTGCAAGGCATCGGATAAGTCGGACTCGCTCGCCGCGATTCGCATTCCACGTCCGCCGCCCCCCGCAACCGCCTTAATCAGAACCGGAAAACCAACTTCGTTGGCAAAGCTAAGAGCATCCGCTTCGCTGGTGATGAGCCCCGCACTGCCCGGTACGACCGGCACTCCCGACTTGCGAGCCAACTCACGGCCCAGGTTCTTATCGCCCAGCTTGGACATCGCTTCGGGACTGGGCCCGATAAAATCAAAGTTGCTGCTTCGACAAACCTCGTTGAAATGAGCGTTCTCGGCAAGAAATCCATAGCCCGGATGGATCGCCTCGACATCTCCCAACTCCGCAGCCGCGATCACATTCGTGATTTTAAGATAACTGTCTGCCGCTTTGGCGGGACCGACACAAAAGGTTTCGTCCGCCAATTCCAGATAGTTGGCGCCACGATCTCCCTCGCTGTAAATCGCAACGGTCTCAACACCCAATTCACGGCAAGCGCGCATGATCCGCAGGGCAATCTCACCACGGTTGGCAATCAGGATGCGTCGGTACATTGCGTGGAACTAATTTTTTGGGGAAAGAAAATAAACCGTTACGACGCGTTGATGAACGCTAATAACTGCACGTCTCAAAATTGTAGGGTACTCCGGTCTTTCTTGACCGATGGAAACTTCCAAAAGGGTTCTGGGATAGGCACTAAGAAAGAAGGGGCTTCTTGAAGTTTAGTACCGGAGCATCAGCGTTTATCGGCGCTGATTAGCGGTTTTCCCTTTTTTCCTATTCCAATCGGAACAGAGGCTGGCCAAACTCGACAGCCGCACCTGCTTCGACGAGCACCGCAGCAATCTTGCCTGAGCACTCGGCGGGGATCTCGTTGAAGACCTTCATCGCTTCGATGATGCAGATGGTTGTTTCAGGACCGATTTGGTCACCAACGCTAATGTAGGGTGAGGACTCCGGATTTGCCGAAGGGTAAAAGGTACCGACCATTGGCGACTTAATGACTTCTCCGACCGGTGCCGTGGGCCCTGCCGGAACCGTATCACCAACCGGCGCGACCACCGGTGCAGCCGCTACGGGTGCCGCTGGCACAGCGGTCATCGCTACGGGCTCCGCCCCACGGCGCAAACGAATCCGCTGCTTCCCCTGGTGGAGATCAATCTCGGACAAGTCATGGTCGTTCATCAGTTCGACAAGGCGCCGGACCTTACGGACATCGAACACATCGACCGCGGCTGGATTAGACCCGGCATTCGAACCGGAACCTTCGTTATTGCTTTTACTCGCCATGTGGTTTCTCTACGGCGGGATTCTCTTAGGGGAGGGGGGACGTGAGGCAAATCGCCAGGGGCGTACTGCTATTACGCATGTTTAGCTCCGTAGTCTAGCCGGGATGGTAGGCTGCTTCTACCCCTTGGAACACAGCGATCCAAACGCTTCGTCTTCCGCGGATTGGCAGTAGGGCACCGATTCGCTGCTAGAGGATACAGTCTTCCAGGCGCTTCGGCACGTCGGAGAGCAATTCGTAGCCGGTTTTGGTGACAAGCACATCGTCTTCGATGCGGATACCGCCCCAGCCGGGGAGGTAGATGCCGGGCTCGACCGTGACTACCATGCCAGGGCGTAGCTCGGCCTTTTGGTTACGGCTGAGTGAGGGGGCTTCGTGGACCTCCATCCCCAGACCGTGGCCCAGGCCATGGCCGAACGCTTTGCCGTAGCCAGCTTTCTTGATAACGGAACGGGCCGCGGCATCGACTTTTTCACAGGTGACGCCAGGGCGGATGGCGGCAATGCCGGCCAGTTGCGCTTCGAGGACCGTGTTGTAGACCTTGGCGAATCGCTTGGATGGCTTGGCGGTGACGACCATGCGGGTGAGGTCGCTAGCGTAGAG
>JAJRUA010000037.1 GCA_024278035.1 Planctomycetota bacterium
CCGAAGATGGTCGAACTGTCGGGCTATCGGAAGCTGCCGCACTTGATGCACCCGGTAGTGACCGACATGAAGAAGGCTGAGGCGATTCTCTCCTGGGCCGTCGATAAAATGGAAGAGCGGTACCAACTGCTTGCCAAGGCGGGCGTACGACATGTGAGCGTCTACAACCAATTGACCGAAGCCGAATTAAAGGACCGCCTCGACCCGCCTCATGGCGATACGTGGGACGACGCGGAGTGGGAATTGGTGCCCAAGCAGCTGCCGTTTATCGTGATCGTAGCCGATGAGATTGCGGACCTGATGATGACCTCCGGAAAAGAGGTCGAGCAGCACATCATTCGCCTAGCTCAGAAGAGCCGGGCCGTGGGCATTCACCTTATCCTGGCAACCCAAAAGCCGACGGTCGATGTCATCACGGGCCTCATCAAATCGAACCTGCCGGCGCGCATTGCGTTCCAAGTGGCGAGCCGCACCGACAGCCGGGTGGTGCTTGACGAGATGGGAGCCGACAAACTCTTGGGTAACGGGGACATGCTGTTCCTCTCGCCCGGTACGAGCCTCCTTTTGCGTGGTCAGGGGACGTTCCTTTCGGACGATGAAATTACAGGTGTCGTCGATTTTGTCGGTACGGACGAACAGCAGTTTGCTGCCGAGTTGATGCAGCTTAAAACGTCCGACGAAGAAGAGGAGTCCGCCGGTCCCGCAGCGCTCAAGAACCGTGACGAATTATACGAAGCGGCCGTTGATGTTGTCGTACGCGAACGGCGTGGCAGCGTCTCTTTACTGCAACGTTGCTTGGGCATTGGTTATGGACGTGCGGCCCGATTGATTGACTTCATGGCCGAGGATGGCATCGTTGGCGAGTACAACGGTTCGCAAGCGAGAGAGATCCTCATCACAGCCGAGGAGTGGGAGACGATGACCTCTGGCGAAGCCGGCGTCGAAGTCGCGTCGCCCGCTGTGCCGAAGCCTGCTTCCAACCCGGCGATTGAAATCGCTAACGAAAAAAAGGAAGAGGCCGAAGAAGTGATCGCCCCCTGGGAAGGTGAAGCAAAGGCCGACGAAGTCGAGGAGGAAGAAACCGGAGAGGCGGACAGCGAAGCTGCCGCCCAGGACGAAACGGAAGAGGAAGGCGAAGAAGATGAGCTAGCTGACGACGAGGAATGGGAATACGAAGAAGAGGACGAAGCGGAAGACGAAGAGCTAGCCGACGATGAGGAGTGGGAGTACGAGGAAGAAGACGAAGCGGACGAGGAAGAAGAGGATCTAGCCGAGAGTGCTTAACCATAGTCAGAAGTAGGGTCCGCTGTGCGGACCGATCTCTTTTACCCTCAACCAATCTCAACGGTCCGCACAGCGGACTCTACGGATATTTTTTGCGTCCAAAAGAATAGACCGTGAGGTCACCCCAGAGAATCCCCCCGACCAAGAGTGGTAGGGTGCGAAGCACCGTTGGATGGGCCCGTGTTGAGAGTTGAGAGCCGTTATTAATCAAAACGGCAACACGCACGAACGGTTTTCTACCCCGCAGCGTAGACCGGCCACGCATTGGGCTTCGAGTTTTTGTAAAAATCGAACCCAAGAGCGACTCATGTAACGCTACAGGGTAAAACCGATTCATGGCAGTGACCTCGCTACCAAAGGCTGTGATTTTGCCGCGACAACCGAAGCGATACGAACGCCCCGTTTCACGATGCGAGCGTAACGATAGGTGTACGCTGAGACATCTGCTTGTTATCATTGCGGCTCGTACCCATTTTTCTTTTGTCGGCATCTCTGAAGGTAGGTTTTTTCGTGTCGCTTTCGATCCAACTTAGTGGTTTTGCTGATGAATCCTCTTCCTCAAAAGCGATTGGTGAGCAGCTTTCCGCGATGGCTGCGATCGGTCTTCGCCGATATTCGTTGCGGTTTCTTGATCTTGGTAAGGCGGGTGGTGAGCCGGGTGTAAAGAATGCGATGCAGTTGACTCGCAAGGAGATCACCCTTGTTAAGAAGCTCCATGCCGAATACGGCATGGAGGTCGCTTCGCTCGGATCACCGATCGGCAAAGTGAAGTTGCTTGATATCGACGATGGCACATCGAACCCGTACATTCCCTTCAAGAAGTACCTCAAAAAAGAGGTCGCCACGGCCTGCCGGTTGGCAACGGCTTTTGAAACGAAGTTGGTTCGCGGCTTCTCGTTTTACCATCCCAAAGAAAAAGAGCCGAAGGCTTACCTTTCGCAAGTGGTCGATCAACTTGGCGAAATTGCTGAGGCTTGCGCCAAGGAGGGGCTGTTGTTTGGACTGGAGGTTGAGGCGAACCTCGTCGGCCAATCAGGCAAGCTGCTTAAAGAAATCCACCGCCAAGTGAAGCATCCGGCGTTGGTGCTAATTTATGACGCCGCGAACCTGTTGTGCCAAGGCTACTCGCCGGACGAAACGTACGAAGAGTACCTCGCGATGAAGGCGGGCCTCGGGTGGATTCACATCAAGGATTATCGCCCGATCCAGTCAGCCCAGCGTGGCGGGCATGTTGATGAAGAAAGCCTCAGCGATTTCCAGCCGGTGACGCACGGTAGTGGCGTCTACGAGCGGGTGCTGCGCGACCTCAAGGAATCGGCACCGGCGATCAACCGGCGTATGAAAAAGCTCGGCTTGCCCGGTTTGTTGCTTGACCTTGAGCCCCATGTCCGTGGCGGCGGCCAATTCGGTGGCTATAGCGGCCCCGACGGGATGGGAATCGCTACGAGAGCCATGTGTGGCCTGCTCGATTATCTTGATCTCCCATACGATCTTCGCGGTTATGGAGACCTTGCTTGAATGGTGGATTCTTCGTAACTGTTCGCGACGAAAGCGTTTTTTTGCTGGGAGTTGTGAACGGTTACGATTCTTCCGCCGGAAGGCCGATCCGCTTGAGTAAGCGGCAGCAAAAGACGGCTCCCTCCAGGCTTATCCGTTCGAGGGTTTCCGCAGAAGGGCTCCTGCATCGCCTCATTCCTTCGTGGTAAAAGGAAGGGGGATCGACTAGGATAATGGAGTGGTGTCCTGCCCCGTCCCCCTCAGCCCCGTCCCCTTGTCACTGGGGCTTCCAAACGAAGTCCTGTACGCTCTGTGCCCCCTTTTGCTCTGAATCTCCTGTCCCTGTTGGCGATTGCTATCGCTTACGGCCCCCTGCTGGCCGAGTTCGGGTCTCAGCTCTGGGCCAAACCCTACTATCAGCACTTTCCGTTCGTGCTGCTGGCTAGCGGGCTATTGTTCGCGCAGCAGCTAGCGACATCCGAGGCGAAGGATGCGCCGCACTATCGCTCCTTGGCGATAGTTGCCTACTTCATGGCATGGCTTGTTTTGTTGGCCGCTTATCAGGCTTCTTATCCGTTGGTGGCAGCCGCTTCTTTCGTCCTTCTTGCCGGGGGATGGGCCTTGAGTTTGTCCCATCGCCTCGGGCGTTCTTTCCCAATTGGCCCCTGGCTGCTGCTCTGTCTTTTGATTCCGATACCACGATTCGAAGGTCGCATGATCCGAAATCTTCAGGGAATTAGCAGTAATTTGAGTAGCCAAGCGCTCGATTTGTTTGGAGTTCGTCATTTGATGGAGGGCAATACACTTGTGTTGCCCGACAAACAATTGTTTGTCGATGAAGCCTGTAGTGGTATTATTTCTGCGATCTCGATTGTTGCCTGTGCCGCAATCTACGGGGTTTGGCGTCGTCGTTCTGCCTTGCATACGATCCTTTTGATGGCGGCTGCTATTAGCTGGGCGATGCTGCTTAATGTGGTACGGATCACTAGCATTGCACTTGCCCACTTTCACTTAAAGGCGGATTGGTCAGAAGGCTTTAGTCACACACTTTTGGGCCTCGTGGTCTTTACCCTGAGCTTGGTTTGCCTCGTCGCAACCGACTGGTTCTTACGAGCGGCATTAGCGGAGGTGGGGCCACGGTGGGCCGTCCTCACGGGAGAACCCCTCCTATTTGGCAAACCTCTGGTACGAGTTTGGGATCGGATCGCCCAGAGTGTAAGCCAAAAGACTTTTGCCGCTTCAGCCATCGATTGGCATCGACTGGCGTGGACTACCGGTGCGTTGTCCATTGGCGCTGTGCCGATCGTGGCTTTTGGCGGTTTAGGGGCGACTCAACTGGTACGCCCTGCTTGGGTCGAACCCGCTCCGTTTCCCGATACAAGCGGATTTGCAGCTAACTTACAGAAGGAAGTGATGCCTGAACATCTGTTGGGGCTGACCCTTATGAATGTCACTCACAAAGAGCGATCCAGCAGCTCGGTTTTTGGAAAACATTCGGTTGTTTTTAAGTACGTTGGGGAAAATGGTAATGACTACCTCATTTCTTGTGATTTTCCGTTTCAACATTGGCATGAGCTTTCCGTTTGCTATCGAGGAATCGGCTGGGAGGTAGAGCGAACGGTAGGGACGATCAACGAAGCAGCGTCGCCCGACGGTGAAAGCTCTTTTGGTTTTGCCCAGCTCGAACTCTCCAAGCCGGAGGGACAGGTTGCGCTGGTGACCTTCTGTGCGTGCTACGAGAACGGCGAGCGGGTAGATACTCCCCCTACATTTGGAGCGGTGCAAGAACTTCTTCGGATTTTCTCTCGTCGCGATCGAGGGAATCGTGATCGGCTGACTTTTCAAGTACAGATTATGGCTAGCCGCACGGGTAGCCTCTCTGGCGAGGATAGGCGAATGTCAAGGAAATTACTCGACGAGGCACGTCGTCGATTTATAGCGGTTTCGCTAGCGACTCCATAGCATCGAGGATGCTACGGGGCCATAATGGAACTTTGCCTCCTCCGGTTTATTTTTCCCCTCTAACTTCTCACAGGCACAGATTACCGATGCCGCGTATGCCACTCCACATCCGTTTCACGCGCTGGTTTTCCAGTAACATGAACCGAATTGGTAACGCTTGGCACCGCCTTGTCGAGCCGATTGAGCGGCTGTTTGGCTACTTGGGAGAGAGCTTACTCGGGATCTTCGATAGTTTTGAGGCGTTGGAGTCGGTCATTTTCCGCCTCGTTAGCTTACTCTTTTGGCCCTTCTTGGCCTTGGGCCGATGGCTAGTTAGCTGGATACCTTCAGAGGGGCCTCTCGCTAGGCTTTTTTCTTTTCCGGGCAGAGCGATTCGTAGCGTTGCCTTGGCGATCTTTGGACTGGCGGAGAAACTGAATCTCGATGGCGTTTTGATTCTATTTGCCAAGTTGCTAACTCCGATTTGGTGGCCGATCGCTACGCTGCTGGGCTTTGTCAATGCTTGGCTTGCCACGCGGCGACCACGCGAGCTGGCGCTTGCCGTCCCCGCCCTATTGCTCGCAGCCCCTTTTGCTTACGTCGCTATTGCCGGAACCATGCTGAGTAGGGGCAAAATTGTCGAAAGTTATAAAATTGCGGCTCGTGATGCGATCGAGGAAGGAAACATGCCCCTGGCCAGTCTCCTTGAGCGCAAGCTGGCACAATTGGGAGCCGATACCCGACGGTCCGACTACCGTACGGCCATCGCCCTAGCGAGAAACGACGACCTTTCGTCGGCTTACCGGCGGATGCAACGCCTTGCCCCAATCGGTTTCCATGAGGCCAACGATTGGTCCGAATCAGGCAATAGGCAAGGGTACGCTGCTGCCCATGTGTGGATCACCCAACAACTTTTGTCAGGCAAGCTGACCGTTGCCGAAGAGCCCGCACTCAAGGACGAAACGCGACGTTTTTTTCTTGCGGAACAGCATTTAGACCAGCTTGCTGAAATGGGTATCTCGGGGCCTGCTCTTGCCCAGATGCTGGCCTACATCTACGCCGAGACGGATCGACTCTCCGAAGCGGCCCAAGTCCTCGAACCTTTCGCCTCCGAGTCATTCGACGCAGCAGCGATGAGGCTCCGTCTTTTGGCTGCTCTCAAGCAGAAAGACGAAGCGACCCGCCAAGCGAAGACCGTGCTCCTTTTGGCCAGCCAAAAACAGATTAAGCAATCGTTGGTCAGCCGAGAACATCAAAAGAAGTCTCTAAGTACAGCCGACCATGAGATAAGAGTTCTTGCTGCGGAATTGGCGGGTGACGACCAACAGCTTGAGCTTTCGTTACGAGCTTGGCAAACAGCCGAAGAGGCGAATTCACGACCTATCAAGTTGCTAGCCGCCTTGCTGAGACGACGGGCCGAACGGCTTCTGGCCACAGGGACCTCCAACCCGGCCCAAGTGGTTGAACTTTTGTGCGACGCAGTACGTTTCGACAGCCCTCACAAATGGATTGCTCTTCAAATTGGTATCGTTGCCGACCAACGCGAAGGCTCTCACCATGCCCAGTTGATTTGGGAGAGATTGATTTCTTCGCCTGACGTGCCTAGCGACATCTTGGAATTGGTAGGAACGATTGCCGCCACGCACGGAGACATCCTTACAGCTCGCAAGGTCTACCAGCGGATACTTAAGGCAGAGAAAGACCGCGTTTTTGTTTGGAATAACTACGCTTGGGTCTTGCTACAGGAACCTGAGATCGATGTCGAAGCGGCTCTGATAGCAGTGAATCGGGCTCTTGAGCAGCGGCCTCGCGATCACCGATTCCGTGAAACCCGCGGCCAGGTGATGATAAAACTCAAAAGATGGCCCGAAGCGATTGAAGACCTTGAATTTGCCTTGAATGGTCTACCCGAGTCGCCCGTTATCCATCGGGCACTTGCCGAGGCGTACGAAGCAACCTCCCAGCCGCAGCTCGCACAGATTCACCGAGAGCAAGCCTCCCCATGATTGGCCCTTCTCCCTACCTGCTGCAAGAAGCTCCCTGCCTGAAAGAAGCGGGCCCCTTCCCCCAAAATCAACACATGAGGATATTTGTGTTCCCTTTCTTCCTTTCGTACCGCCATCTTTTGACCGTTTTGGCAAGCCTTGCCGTGGTCGTTTCCTCAGCCACTTTGTGTTTGGCAGCGCTTGAGCCAGACGAAATCGCACTGGTTGTACCGCGTGGAAATCGCGAGTCGATAGCGCTGGCTCGTTATTATTGTAAGCAACGAGCGGTGCCAGAGTCGCATGTGATTGAGGTCGAGCTACCGCCAGGAGAGGTACTCGCCCGTAAGCACTGGCGGCGGTCGGCCCGGCCTGAAATACGCGAGTGGCTTTCTAAAAACGATCCCGACCGAAAAATCCGTTGTCTGGTCACAACTTGGGGAGTGCCTCTCAAAATCGCAAAAAGTAAATCAGACGAGACCGCGGAGGCTTATCTCAAGTACCTGGAAGGGGAACGGGCCGACCGACTTGAAAGGCTTGGCCGCATCACCACAATGATGAATGAAATCGCAGGGTACAAAACTCCGACGCAAAAAGGAGAGGGGGAGGAAGATTCGGCAATCGGCTTCAAGAAAACCCAGCAACGCCTTGAAGCGGCCATGAAAGCGGCCCAAGCTAAGTTAGTTGCCTTACCCGCCGATCAGCGGACTGGAGCCAACGCACGGCTCCAGCAGCTTGCCATCGCTGCCGGCGGGACCCAAGTCTTGTTGCAAGGCATCGGCCAGCAACTCCAAAACCGCAAAGCGGCTGGCAATTCGCCACCAGCGGCCCTTCGCGAACAGTTCGACGTGCTCCGCGGCCGTACCTCGGCCTTCACCGAAGTGAAGCTCTTGCTGGATGGTCGAGCACCAAGCTACGACCGGGACTCGCTGGTCCTTATTGCCCTCGAATCGACAGGCGGACTCATCGCTTCGGTCCAATGGCTCGACGAACAACTCAAGACTGCCCGAAAGAACGAAACGGGCGCTTCCTTCGACAGCGAGCTAAGCCTTGTCCTGTGGCCCGATGGCTACGAATTGCTCCGTTGGCAGCCGAATTACCTACGCCCCATGTTCAACGGTAGCCAGCTTCCGGAGGCCTTCCCCACGCTCATGGTTGCTCGCATTGATGCACCCACTCTCAAGTTGGCCAAGGGACTCATTGATACGGCAATCAAAGTCGAAAAATCGGGCGGCCTCCAAGGGAAGGTCTACCTTGATGCCCGTGGCCTTGCCAAGCTCGAAGGCCCCCGCCTCTCGCCCGGCAGCTATCCGGACTACGACCGGTCGTTGCTTGTGACAGCCGCTGGC
The DNA here is from genome assembly GCA_024278035.1 of Planctomycetota bacterium. Next base: position 8,054 of record JAJRUA010000037.1, read on the forward strand.
CTCAAGTCGCTCAAGGATGCGGAGGGCAATCCTCGGTTTGAGGTTGTTCTCAATGAGCAGCCTGAACTGTTCATCCCGGGCCAGTGCCCCGACGCGGCCCTCTATTGCGGTTGGTACAGCTTGGCCAAATACGTCGATGCGTTTGACTGGAACGAGGGGGCAATCGCCTACCATATGGCAAGCGCCGAGGCGACCACGCTCAAGGAAATCGACAGCCGAGTCTGGTGCAAGAAGCTGCTCGAAGATGGTGTCTGCGCAACAATCGGCCCCGTCTACGAACCCTACATCTTGGCATTCCCTCGGCCCAATGAGTTTATGGCCCTGTTGGTGCGGGGTGACCTCCCTTTGGTCGAAGTCTATTACCACTCCAAGCCGTTCAACAGTTGGGCGATGGTCCTCATCGGCGACCCGCTCTACCGCCCCTACGCCGCCGAGTGAGCTTTTTGCCCAATGCCGCTCACCAACAGACGCATTTCGCATCCTTACCATCCCGAGGCCCCTGCTCACTGAAAATCCGTGTCACCCGTGAAATCCATGGTTAAAGCGGTTGCGGGGTACTCTCCAACGAAATGGTTCTCAAGCGATTATTTGGCAAGTTTTCAACAAAACCCCCTGTTTTTACTTGACTCGCCTATCAATTAGGAGGAAATTAACGGCGACGTCTACTTGGCCTGGTGTTGATTTTGTAGCGGACGGTGCGGGCCAGCGTTGACGTATTTTCTTGTCTTTGAAGGTTTCTTGTCTTGAAGGAAGCGTGTGTTATGAAACAAGTTTTGCTCATAACCCTAGCTGGCTTTATTTGGGTACTCGCCGCTACGCCCACACTGGCTATTTTGGTTGCCGGTGACTTGGCATTTGTAGGATACGATTCTGACGGGAAGAACTTTGCTGTCGTAGCGCTCGAAGATATCCCGATAGCATCAGTCGTGTACTTCAATGACAATGAATGGGACGGTTCTTCTTCCTTCAACACCGGTGAAGGTACGCTTACTTGGAATACTGGAGCTTCGTTGATCGCTGCTGGTACGGTCATTGATTTCTCTAACATCAATGTCGGTTCGGTTAGCGCCGATTTTGGGACCGTTGTTAGAGACGGCAGCTTCAACATCTCTGGCTCAAACGAATCGTTATGGGCCTACTTGGGTACGGATTCCAGTACGCCAACGGAATTTCTTGCGGTAATTACAAACGAAGACGATGGTTCCTCCGCCCCTAACCTTGGTAGTACCGGATTGGTGGGTGGTTTGAGCGCACAGCTACTTGATGGCGATGAGGATGTGATGAACTTCACTGGAGCGACCTCCGGACAGGCCGCCTTCGGAGATTACTTATCGTCCATAGGTGATCCGTCGAACTGGACCACCTTTGATGGATCTGGAAGCCAGAGTGCAAGCTATGCTCCTCCAACTGAATTCTCAGTCACCGCTATCCCCGAGCCAACGGCCTTCCTCTTCGGCAGCCTAATCGCCAGTGTGATGGGCCTGACAGTTGCCCGCCGCCGTGCGTGAAGCCGGTTTGCCGCTTAGAAAAGTCCAAAGCAGCCATGTAGCTTCCCCCGAGGAGGACCTGCGACTTACCGCACCCCAGCTGTCGCAACGGGGCATGTTGCGTGAAAAATCTTCCCGGGGCTCCCTGATCCGCGGGGCATGGCTTTTCAGTCGCAACCTATTGACTAACAAGGACTTAGGTGGCATTGAATCATGAAGAAAAGGAGACGAGAAGGCGAACTAAAATCGGGTTTTTTAGAGAATTCAGTACCAAAACGGACTGCAACGGACCTTGTATAAGATGAGACAGCACAGCGTGGATAGGACAGCGGTGTGAATAGAAATAGGATAGCGGTGAGACAAGCGCAAACCGTGATGATCCTAAACTGTGATGATGCGGGCGTAAGCCGGTTGACAAGGCTATCCCCCCATCCTGCGTGGTGCGACCGATTTGGCCGCCCCGACTTTTCAGAGAGCCTACAATCTTTTCAGAGAGCTATAAGATGATCCACCATAAGATATCGTTATCGCTTAGATTTTGCATGATCGTGCTGGCGGCTTGTGCGACGGGTCTATCTGCTTCCCAAGCATTGGCGGGTGCGGGCATTTTCGGCACTTACATTTTCATTGATGCCGATGGAACCTCTACCACCTATGGTCTCACCGAAACGGGTGGCGCAACGACCGCTGACTTTGCAGGAATCGACCTTGGCTCTTTTGTTCCGGGTGCCATGACGTTGACACTCGACGGCGGGCAGGCAAACACGTTTAAGAATGGTGGTAGCGATGTGTTTGGCGCTAAGCTTTCTTATCGCGTCTTTGAGTCGGGTGGTACAGGAGCGGCGTTTAGCGATATCCCGTTTGGATTTGGTGCCAACGCGACCTACGTCGATGCCGGTGGTGTGACGATCAGTGGTGGTGGCGACCAGAAATGGGAAGAAACGAGTGCCGGAGTCGACTTGCTTGATGGGCTGACGGTAGGCACCTACAATCTTGAAGTCTTCGTTACTGCTTTTACGAGCGATGGTGACGTATTCCACAACGCTGGTGGATCCAACTACATCGGCAGCTTCACGGTCTCTGCCGTTCCCGAAGTCTCTGCCGCCCTGTCTCTGCCACTCCTCTTGGGATCGGTCTTTGGCGTTCGCTCGCTCAGAAGGCGACGCGCTTCTTAAGGAAGATTGGGTAACAAATGACTCCCAAAAAAGTGGGCCTCGCTAGATCCTTTTGCTGCTTTCGGTTGGTTCGATTTGTAGAAACGGCTCCTTTTCTCGCGTTTCCGCAAGGTTTCTTTACTGGAAAAGGTTGACAGCCTAGTGGCCCGCAAAGTATCCTTGCAAGCGGCCTATCTCATCTAATCCTACAATCCATAGCTGGTCTCTTTTGGCCGGTGAACATGATTTTTTGGTTGATGAACGTGCGTTTTTTGGTCAGTGAACACGTGTTTGAGAGTCCTAATTCCGTGTTTCTAGTTTTCTAGCAACAAACTTGAGCTTCACCCGAGGAACGCCGCTAATGAACGCTACTCCACTGAAATACTTCCTCGGAACGGCCACCCCGTTTTTAGTAGCGCTCGGTCTTACTTTCCCTGCCGTTGCGGGCCCTTTTACGATTGTCGATGGAGAAGGTTTTGAGGCGCCTGAGTACTCAACCAGCTTCCTCACAACGGGCCAATTGGAAGGACAATTTGCTTCTACCAGCGGTGGCTTGGGGTCCGCACAATGGGTTCAGAGCCCCGTCTCAGGGACGGGTACCGCTGTGGTCCAAACGGCGGTTGTCGCTTCTGGGGCTCAGGCCGTTCAAGTGGATCGAGCTGCCAACTCCGATGACCGATGGGCTGTTCCGGTCACAGGTTTCCCAGCCCCTAGCGAACGATTCGTCTGTATCGAATGGGATATGTACGTCGAACAGACAGTGACTCCAACCGGCTTCGGCCCTCTTTTCGGGATTGAGGCTTACGACGACGCAACGGCCAGTCGTTTGCGGATCGGGACACTTGGCGTCGATGCCGCAACCGGGGATGTGCTGGTTACCAGCAAGGCCGCAGGTTTGATTGAGACCGGGACGTTAGTCAATTTTGACGAGTGGAATAGCTTCCGAATGATTCTCGACTTCCAGACAGACATTTACTACGCCTATCTCAACGGAGTCCAAATTTTCTCGACCGGCTTCGAGGAAGTTGATTTCAACGGACTTTTTGGCGAAGCGGATGAGTTTACCGATGCTGACATTACGGCAATCGCAGCTTCTGGGGACCCCATTTCACAGGCTTTGACGGGAACGGCCTATTTTGACAATTACTTCGTCTTTGAAACCGATGACATCAATAAAATACCTGAGCCTGCCTCAGTCGCTCTACTTGCAATGCTACTCGGTGTGAGCTTGGCTACGGTTCGCCGCAAGTAGCCTGTGGGGCAATTCAAGCGTTCATTGCTAAACCATGGCTAATTAGGTAAACTGTACAAAGATGTCAAATTTGTTCGCTTGGCGAATTGGGAGAATATCAATGGTAACTCGCTACAAGTTTTGGCTTCCTTTGCTGCTGGTATCGCTTTGTTGCGCCACTTCGCAGGAGGCGGCAGCTCAAACAACGGCCCAAACAACCGATGCGGTCAGCCAAACCGTAACCCAGACTACGGCATTCAATCCGGCATTCAATCCGGCATTCAATCCGTTTTTCTCCCTCCAGTTTAGCCGCTTAGGAATAAACCCGTTTGGCCTGCCCCAACGGGTTTCAGCAATCGAGTTCTTTGCTCAGTCGGCACCTGCCGTTGCTGCTGCTACCAGCCCAACCTCAGCCGAAGAGCCGGTGCCGGTGATCGACTTTACACCCACGACAAGCTCTGCAAGCACTTCACGTCCGCCCTACCGGCCACGTGTTCGCAGCCCTTTCCGCCCACCTCCCCGCCCTCCGTTTTAGGCCCGCCCACCGTTTTATCGCAATCCTTTGCTTTGGCAA
>JAJRUA010000374.1 GCA_024278035.1 Planctomycetota bacterium
CCTCGCTAGGAGAAGAATAAAATCACGGTAACGGAATATCTTTTAGCTCGTACGGGACTGGCAGCTTGAGGATGCTTGTTGGTGTTTCGTAGACCCATGTTAAGCTGCGCGGGTCCAAGTCGGCTTTTTCCTCCCCTTTTTCCTCATCGGAAAAGTCGAAGAAATAGGCCAAGCCCACCTGGTTTTCGTTTTGCAGCGTGGTTTCAAAGCCAACGTGCTAGATTCGGTCCCCCTGGTCATCGACCAAGTAAGAAGTGTTCTGAAAGACCCAGCCACGATGGGAAGCGAGTGCGTCCCCTGCGTTGTCGAGTTGCAATCGCATGCGGAGTTCCCAGATGGCGTTGTTCTTGAAAAAACGATCAAGCCTTACGGTGGCATTCCCTTGTTTCTGCAAAAGGGCCCCCGCATTGGCTCCGATGTTCTCAAAGCGAAACGTCGCGATTTTTCCGGGGGCCAAGGTCTTTAGTACCCCTTGGATCAAGGCAATCGAACGGGTCTTTCGGTCTGGAAGCACTAGCGAGACTCGCAGCTCCACGGCCTGCGAGCCGGGCGTGACTTCGACTTCCAGGTTTTGCTCCGGGCGACGTGGCGAGAGAGGCACGCCACCGTCGGCAACGACACGCAAGTCGGCAAGCGGCTGTGAGATCGCGATTGGCCTTAGGCGTGGTTCCCAAGAGATTTCTAAATCCACGTCGAGCGACTCTTCCTGCTTGTCACGGAGACCGCGTGTCGAAACGACACGAATCGGCTCAAAGCGGAGCGGGCCGGCATAGGTTGCCGCACCGACGCGATTGCTGGCTGTTTCGCCGCGTGCGACTAGGGTGAGTTCGCCCTCGCCGCCGTAGGCGTAGATGCCCATCCCTGTTAGGTCGAGCAGTCGGTCCATCGCTGGCCAGAAGGGCTCGTCTTGGATCGAAATCGTGACGAGCGTTTCGGGGGCTTCGTCACCGAAGTTCTCTCGATTATCGCGGAGCCCATTGCCCGTCTGTTCGCTGATCGTACGAAGCACCTCGGCAAGGGGGGCGTCCTTTACGTTGAGAGTGATTCGTGAAGATTGGCGGGAGGCGCTCGCAAGCTGCTGTTCGATCTTACGGCGAACCCGCACAAGAGCAGAGCGGACCGAGGGGGGCATGCGCTCGCTTGGCTCCGGAAGCCGTTGCAAAACTCGCTCGGTACTCGAAACGGTCTTGCCGGCAAGCTCGACGAGTGTCTCTTCCGCGGCACGACGCTCTTCGGCACGACGGGCGTCGAACGTTTCGACAAGTTCCGCGATCTGTTGCTCAAGCTTTGCTGTGTCTGCCGCCGGTTGTTCGGCCCTTATTGGGAAGACCGTCAGCAGCAAGATCAGACCGACAAGGCATGGGTAGAAGCGGTTCATGCGGGTTGTGGCAAATAAAACGGAAGGGAGAAGACGGGCAGTCGCGATTCTATTGTAAGCGATTGGGGCGTGTGAGCTAGATTTTATCGGAAGTCCCTTAGTCGAACGGATAAGCCAACGGTTAAGGGTTCAAACCTCGCCCCCTGGATTGGGGCTGCTTTTTGTTTATTGCAGATGTTTTTACAAAGTTTTTCTCGGTTAGCCTCCATGATTTGCTCTGATTCATCCACCCGCATGGGGATGCTTGCCCTTTTGTTTCTAGTGGTTGCTTCCAGTGCCGGGGCTGCTGACTTCATGTTTCAGGCAGTGATCGGTGGAAAAACGATCGAAGGAAGTCCGTTGACTTGGTCCGATGCAACGATGGTCCTGCTTGGCCGAGACGGACGGCTGCATGAGTTCGCTCCGAGCCAAGCCCGCAAAGCGAAGCGGACCGCCCCGCGATTTTCTGGCTACTCAACAAGCGAGATGCGACAACAGCTTTATCAAGAGTTCGACAATCGCTTTGAGTTCACTTCGACGGGCCACTACCTAGTTGCCCATCCGCGTACCGAACGGGGGGTTTGGGCCGATCGGTTCGAGGAACTTTACCGATCGTTTGTAAACTACTTTCGGGTGCGAGGTTTTTCTCCGGTCGAGCCTCCCTATCCGCTTGTGGCAGTCGTTTTTAGCAACCGTTCGGAATACAACCGGTATGTCAAAAAAAACTCGCCTGGTGCCCCGACCGGTGCGCTGGGCCATTACGAACCGCGTAGCAATCGGGTTTATCTTTACGACCAAAGTTCGGTGGGCGATGAGCGTTGGTCGGAGACGGCCGCAACCGTGATCCACGAGGCAACGCACCAAACGGCCTACAACGTTGGTGTTCATTCTCGTTTTGCGAGCACTCCCCGCTGGGTAAGCGAAGGGCTTGCCACGATGTTTGAGGCACGCGGTGTGCATTCGACACGGAGCTACGACCGTAAAAGCGAGCGAGTTAACCGAATGCGGCTGGCCGACTATCGTGAGTTGGTCGAGCCGAACCAACCGATGGGGCCGATCGCCCGGTTCATCGCCTCAGACGACCCCTTCGTCCGGACCGTTATTCCCGCCTATGCCGAGGCGTGGGCCCTAACCTTTTTCCTCTGCGAAACACGGCCACGCGAATACTCGGCTTATCTGGCCCGTTTGGCGGACCGACCGATCTTTACCGAGTACTCTCCTGCCGAACGGGTCGCCGATTTCCAAACCGCCTTCGGCGAGGACCTGAGGCAACTCGATACGCAATTTGCCAACTTCATCGCTTCGCTGCGGTAAACGTAAGCAGGCGAAAGCAAGGGACAACGGAGGCGTAATGTTGCTACAGCGACGGCAATAGTTTTCACGTCGCCAAAAAATGGACGGCGAGCCGCGAGCGCCGCTTTTATCGGGAACACGGGACCGGAGGTTTTGCAGCGGATGCCGTGTTCCAAGAGTCGCGTCGAAATCAGGGCCCCCCAACCTCCGGCGGCTGACGCCGACGGCTCGCCTTGAATCGAAACGACTTGCCGAAAAAAATCTGCAAAACGGGTTTTTGGTCACTTGTCTCTGGATGGCGTATTCGTCCGTGGGTTCATCGGTAGGCTTACGCCCACCGCTCGCCTGGGATCGGTAGGTTGGCGTTTTTTCTTTTACGACTCGAGACGGTAATCGACATCCTGGGTGCTGCTGGGGTCGTCGATGCAGATCCTTTGGCAGAGTTCGGGGTGGTCTCGCCAGAACTTTCGCAGACCGTCGGGACATTCGGCTACCAAGATGCGCTGGAGGACCGACGGTGGAATCAAGACCGGGTGGCCTCCCTGCCCACGGTACTCGGGTAGCACCGCCCGCTCCTTATCCTCGCGTGAGGCGCCGATGAGGTGGGCCAAAGTGGCGGGTGCCACCTCGGGGTGATCGCCCGGATGGAGCATCACGGTAGCGGTGGCGTCCCGATCGTGGGCGGCACGGAGTCCGGTGCGGATGGACTCGAACATCGGTGCGTCAGGATCGCCCGGGACGTTGATAAACGAACGCGTTTCCAAGAGAGCGGCCACCTCACGGGCACGATGGCCCAAGACAACAATCATTGCATCGCAAGCGGTGTCTATTGCGTCGAACGAAGCGGCAACGAGGGGTCGGGTTCCGTCGGCGGAGGGCCAAGGCTCGAACTGCTTGGCCCCGTTCATGCGACGGCCCCTGCCCGCGGCCAGTAGTACCCCTAGGATTCGAGGTTTTTTAACGTCGTGCTTCAATTTCTTACGGGGTCTTTTTCTTGCGGGGGTTGGTGATGGCCTGGGCAGCGGAGGAGTCTCGCATGGGGAGCCGCTTGCGTAGGACGCCGTCGTACTTGTACAAGGCCCCGGCAATGGCGGGGGCGGTGGGGACGAGGCCGATTTCGCCGACGCCGCGCGCTCCGAAGGGGCATTCGGGGTCGGCCTCTTCGATAAATATCAATTCCATCTCGGGCATCTGATGGGCACGAAGAACGCCACAGTCGTTGATTTTCTTGGCTTGGATGACGCCCCCCTCAACCGGGAAGTCTTCGGTCAGAGCGTAGCCGGCGCCCATGTGCAGCGAGCCGTACATTTGGCCTTTAAGTTGTGTGGGGTTCAGCACACGGCCCACATCGTGGGCAGCAATGAGTTTTTCGAGTCGTCCCTCTTCATCGACCAGGGCAACCTGCGTAGCAAAGCCATAGGTGATGTGCGTCTTGGGGCCCCCTGGCTTGTCCATGTCGGCCCCCAACTTGCTGGTGTAGTCGCAGCGCCACTCGCCGTAAAAAACTTCGCCCACTAAATCTTTGAGCGTTTTCCCCGCGTCGAGCGCTGCCTTGAGGTGCTTGCCAGCGTCGGCGATGCAGTTGCCCGCCAGAACGGTTGCGCGACTTGCCGTCGTTTGTCCGCAGTTGAGCTCCAGAGTGGTATCCGTCGAAACCTTAAACAAATCGGGCGACAAGCCGGTCGCTTCGACAGCGAACTGTATGCAGAGGGTAAACAAACCTTGCCCCATCTCCGTAAAACCGGTCCGAAGATGGATCGTTTGGTCCGATTCAATCGTAAGTGCCGCCCGGCCAATGTCGGGCATCCCGTTACCAATGCCGACGTTCTTGATCGCACAAGCGATGCCCGCGTACTTACCCGACTTGTACTGTTCCTTGA
>JAJRUA010000375.1 GCA_024278035.1 Planctomycetota bacterium
TCGATTGTTATCGAATGGGATCAGGGGGTGCGTTAAGAACGCCAACACATTCTCTTTGGAATCTCGAAGACGATCGAGCAAGTTTTTTGATTTCGATTGCTTCGCACGCCCCCGCTTTCTCTTTTTCGACTTTGCTACCGGAGTTGGCATGTCTTGGGCCAAGCCTTTTTGAAGTAAGCCGTCGTACCAAAGACGGATCGATGCTAGTTCGGAAGAATCTTCCGCAAGGCAGTTTTCCGGCATCGACTTGCTGGCCTTTTTTGCTTCCGTCGGAAAGCGAGCTTCGTTTTTGCACTTGCAATGAGGACACTTTTTTGAGTTCGACCTGATGCTCGGTCACTTCCAACCTCAGCGGCGGAAGATCGATCACCTGACGGCTGCGATGGCCAGTAGCGGGACGCTGTTTCAGCGAATGGTCGCACTCTTGGCATTTCACTACCGGGTGAATGATCGTGTGGGCCGGCCATTGTCTAGGCATAGGGTCAACCCGCTAGCCCCCTTTCTCCCATGACCCAACTCTTCAGAAGTCTGTTAGGCTTCTCTTTAACGAGGGTTCTTCCGGGGAGCGCCGTCCAGCATGGGGCGTAGCTCTTCAAAGAAATCGTTGACATTCTCAAACTGGCGATAAACGCTAGCGAAGCGGACAAACGCCACTGCATCCAACTCTCGCAGGTGCTCCATCACCAACAGTCCTAATTCGCTGCTAAGGACTTCCGTTTCGTAGTTTTGGTAAACGTCATTCTCTATGGCATTGACCGTGTTTTCGATTTGTCGAGAGGTGACCGTTCGTTTCCAGCAGGCTCGCTCTAGGCCACTTTGAATCTTCTCCCGGGAGAAGGGCGCCCGCGAACCATCCTTCTTGACGACCTTGATCGTGGTCTCTTCGGGCCGTTCGTACGTGGTGTAACGTCGCTGGCAAGAAAAACATTCCCGACGGCGTCGCACCGCTGCCCCATCTTGGCTAGCACGGGAGTCGATCACTCGATCGTTGTCTTTATGGCAGAAGGGACATTGCATAAGCGTGAATATAACCGGTATTGAGCGTTCGGCTACCGATTTTTAGGAAGGAACACTGGATAGAACGAAAGAGCGAGGAAAAGAACAAGCCACAAAAGGGTTCGTAGGAACCGCCGATCAGGAATCATTGGCTCATGTGGCGTTAAATAGTATACTCTTGCTCACTCCGAAACTCCTTCCGACTTCTGAAAGAGATGCCTCAAGATGCCCGACGAACTGGATCCTAAAGAGTCGTTCCAAAAAGCGGCTGCTGAGCGAATCGGAACCGATGAGCCGGAAAGTGAACTCTGGTCGGGCCGTTATTCGCACTTGGCGATGATTGGCACCTGGGCCTTTGGGGCCGTGGCCACGGTAGGCGGTTTGGTCGTGGGACTTCTGGCGAATCTGGGGGGCAATGGCTGGCTGGCGATTGTTGCAGCGATTGCCCTGCTGTGGGTCGGACTTACCGGCCTCTACGCCTACCGACGATGGAGCGTCCACTACACGCTCAGTAACCAGCGGTTTATCCATGCGAAGGGGCTGCTGTGGCGCACCTTTGATCGGATTGAACTGATTGACGTGGACGACGTGACTTACCGACAAGGACCAATCGAGCGGGCCTTTGGCGTGGGGACGATTCTGATCGCTTCGAGCGACCGGACGATGCCTGAGTTGGAAATGTCGGGGATTGCCCAAGTGCGTGAGGTGGCGGATTGGATTGATGACGCTCGGCGTAAGGAGCGGCGGAGCCGGAGTCTGCATATTGAAGCTATTTGACAAGGAAACCCGGCTCGCTTGCAGTGTGAGCCAAGGCCGATCATGCTGGAGGGCTGTCGTTTTTTGTGACGCTCCGTGCCCCTCCTTCAGCGGGTCTTCGACGGCACGGCTAGAGAAGAGTGCCCTCTTGCTGCTGACTACCGATTTTTATGAACATCGTTCTGCTTACCCATTACTTCCCTCCGATTGGGGGGCCTGGCGCACGGCGGATGTTGGGGTGGGTGCATGGGTTCACAGCGGCAGGCCATCAGGTGACCGTCGTGACGCCCGCCGCCCAGCCGTGCGATCCCTACTACCAGCCGGGCGAATCGTACACCGGTCCGGCGAAGGTGGTGGCGCCGGCGATCTTCGATCCGGCTCGGCTGGCCCGTGGAGCGACCGGCACTTCCGCCCCAGCAACAGGCCCAGAAAAGCGTGGCTTAGCGGCTCGGCTGCGCCCCTGGCTCTTACTACCCGACCAGCGCCGACTGGCAAACGGCCCACTCACCCGGGCGGCAATCAAGGAAATTTTTGATGTCTGCGCTAGCAACTTTACTCCCCATTCCCCCATCTGCCGGCTAAAACCGGCCTTCCGATGGTCGGCCTGCCGCTTGACTCGCGCAGGACTCAACAACGAGCCAACGTTGTTGCTCACTTCGAGTCCCTACAACAGTGTGCATCTTGCGGGGCTTACTTTGAAGCGTCGTTTCGGCGAGCGTGTGACTTGGATTGCCGATTTCCGTGACGACTGGTTTCACCCGGTTTTTTTCCCCCATCCGAATGGTCTTTACCGAGCCTACAATCGTCGTTTGGAACGGAGCGTCCTGCGAGCGGCGGATGGCCTGATGGTGGTTAGCAAGCGAACGCTTGAAAAAGTCCGTGATCGGCAACAACGACACTTTGATGCGTCGTTCTGGGAATCCGAGGGCCAATCGAGCGACAGGTCGAAATGGCGTTGGGCACCGAATGGGTTCGACCCGACGGGCGTTGAAGCGATTCTCTCTGCGTCGGTCGAACCGAAACCGGCCGACGCGCCGGTCCACCTGCTCTTTAGCGGTACGCTTTGGCAGGGACATTCCCTTGTGGCACTCGTCGCAGCGCTCGATGCCGTGGCCGAGCGGACGGGGCGACGGTTTCGTTTTGAGCTGGCAGGTCGAGTGATTGAGCCGATTCCGACGCCGCGTAACCCACAGCTTGTCGAAATCGTTACGGCCGGCTGGAAGCCGTACGCCGACTCGCTTGCCGCCACGCGCCAGGCAAATCTTTTGCTCGTCCACACAGGGCCCGAGACGCAGGACATCAAGATCAAAGTCTTTGACGCCGCTGCCGTTCGTCGGCCCGCCCTCGTGCTTGGCCCCGCCGACTCGGCGACCGTACGACTGGTGCGAGAGCACGTTGCCGACCCGCTGATCGCCGACCAAAATGACCAACGTGCCATTGAAGCGGCCCTCGACCGTTACTTGACGACCCAAGACGAATCCACCCACGCCTTCACTGGCGTTCCCGAAGCGTATGACCGCCTCAAGCAGGCTGCTTGGCTACTCGAAGAGTTCGCCCCAAAGATCACCAAGGGCACGGGATAAGAAAGAATGACCGATCTCACTTTGCCAGCGCTACCCAAGCGGATTCATGTGACGGGTCTTGCCGTAGATCCGGTTGACTTGTCACAGCTCTTTGCGTGGGTCGTCGCAGCGGCGAAGCAGGGGCGTTCGGATACCGTACAACGAACGATTGGCTATCTCAATGTTCATGTTGCTAATACCGCAGCAAAAGATAGCGAGCTAAAAAAATACCTCAACGAACAGTGCGACCTTGTCTATTGCGATGGCAAGGGAATTGGCTGGGGCGCGCAGTTGCAAGGTTTGCCAGAGCCGCCACGAATGACTGCCGCTGACTGGTTGCCCGAACTCCTCCGCACGTTGCGAGACGCCAACCTCCGGACGTTTGTTTTGGCTGGTAAGCCGGGGGTTGTAGAGTCTGCTGTGGATAACATGGCGGACTTAATCGGTGAAGTCGGACCGATCGCAATGCACGATGGCTATCTTTCGAGTGCCGAACAAACGGAAGAGGCGCTTGCCCAGATCGCAGCGTTTGACCCCGACGTGGTGCTTGTAGGTATGGGGACGCCGATTCAAGAACACTGGACACTACACAACCGAGAGCGGATCACCGCCCCGCTTGTCTGGCCACTAGGTGCGACGTTCGACTACTTCACCGACGAACAGGACCGCGGCCCCGAATGGCTACGCCGAGCGGGTCACGAATGGGCCGCCCGTCTTATCGCCGACCCGGCCCGCCTGTGGCGACGGTACGTGCTGGGCAATCCCCAGTTCCTGGCAAGAGCCGCGCTCGCTCGCTGGCAGTAGAAAGCGAATCGCTGACGGTTTGCAAAACTCACCTTTTCCGGATCGCGCGGAACCGTCGTTCCAGGCGCTTTCGCCACGGCATGAAGTAGCTCTCTTCTGGCCGAAGGGTAACTTTCCTTCGGGACATCCGCGGAAGTGTTGGCAAAATCTTGCTGAGTTCTGCGAACAGGTTGTGCTTTTGGAGGACCAAGTCACGCGCCCCGGCAATCGAGGCTCTTACGGCATCGAAGGGATCTTCTTCCAGCACTTGCTCGATTTGGTCGATGGCTGCTTGAGGATCGTTGCGGTCGATTCGACGGAAGGAATCGGCGGGAAAATAATCGGTCAGGTTGGGGCATCCCCAATAAAGTGGCATCGCCCCGCCGAGATAGGCATCCGCGATTTTTTCCGTCCAGTAGTCCGGGTGCAAAGAGTTTTCGATAGCGATGTGGTACCGATAGGGAGCAATCGCGTCCCATTTGTCGTTAATTGGACGTGAGTCAAAACCGAAGGCATCAATCCGATCACCAAAGTGCCTTACAAGGGCTTCTACACAGCGCAATCGCTTGCAGTGCTCAGGAGTCAAACTCTTGCCGGAGCAAACGATCGAGAGCTGGTGCTCTTTTTTCGGTTTGGCTTGCGACAGTTGATCGTAATCGAAACGAACTTTCCTCTCGGCAGGGCTCCCTTGCATGCCGACCCACCAGGGGATCATCGGCGGCCCTTTGTAGATCGACGGATGGTGAATGTCATTTCGGAACGTAATGACAGATGTAAACTGCGACAGAAAATGGGGGTGATAATCGCGGTAAGCAGGCGGCTCTTGAGTGATAAGGAGGGCATGGCCCGATTCGACTTGGGTGGATAACGATTTCAGTCCGATCGAATCAAAAACGACCCAATAGTCGAACGGCCCCGATAGCGGGTCTTGTGTAAAACAAAAGTCACCCCACCGGCCACTCCGCCCCGGCGTCTGCCGGATTGTGGGTTGGTTTGAGACAACAGTTAGCAAAACCCTCTTCATTCCTCGTTCCCAGAAGTGATCTCAGGGACGTTTCCTTATTGAATGCCGAGCCAATCATACCGCGTATCCGTTCACAGGGTGAGGGAGCTTTGAAAGAGCCTGGGAAAAGAGCGTGAAAGCCTTTTGCCTCTTGTTATGGCTTGGGGGTCTCCAGTACGATTCCCCCACCTGGGCGGGAGGGAACCAACAAGCCGAATCGGATGTCTCGATGATTATTGACCACCTGAACACAGGCCTTCGGGGCGGCGCGGCGATCGCGGCCCGACGCATCCACGAGTCCCTTCGTGCGGCAGGTGCAGAGAGTCGTTTTTGGTATTCTCGGCGTGAAGGGCCTCCGCCGCCGGACGAGAGCTATGGCCAAATTATCTGGCCCGATGAGCGGGGGTTTTCCCCTCTTCGCCTTGCGGACCGGGCCCTCGGACGAGTGAAACGAACCCGTCTCAAGCGAACTCGCAAGAAGGCGCTCGCGGGTCGTCCATCGGGACTCGATCTTTTCAGTGATCCGAGAACGGGTTGGAAAACTTCTTTCGACTCCCGCAATCCTTTTGGTACTGGCGGACGGCGAGGCGATATCCTTCACTTGCATTGGATCGCCCATTCAATCGACTACCCTACGTTCTTCGCCAGTTTGCCAAGCAATCTGCCAATCGTCTGGACGTTGCACGACATGAACCCTTTCACGGGGGGCTGTCATTATACTACCGGTTGTCGCGCATTTGAGACCGAGTGTAGCCATTGCCCCCAACTAGGTTGGCGAGGCGAACACGATCTTTCCAGTGAGATATTTCACCTCAAACGACAAGCGATGGAAGATAAAAACCTTCACATTGTGGCCGACAGCCAGTGGATTGAAAGCCAGGCGAAGAGCAGCGCAATTTTGGCCGGTGCCAAGAGCTTCCAAACCATTCATTACGGCCTTGAAGTCCAAGCGCTAATCCCCCAAGACCGCCTGAAGTCTCGAAACGAATTCGAGCTACCCGACGATGCCATCGTCGTAGGGTTCGGTGCGGACTCGGTCGAGAACCATCGAAAAGGATTCCGCGAATTGCTCAAGGCGTTTGCTCAGCTTCGCACGAAGAAGCGGGTGATCGGGCTTATGTTTGGCAGTGGCGATGCAATGGCTCTTGGCGAAAGCTCCCTAGAAATTCGCAGCGTCGGTTTTATCAAAGATCTCGCCAAACAATCGCAGATGTACTCGGCGATGGACCTGTTCGTTATGCCCTCACTTGAAGAGGCGTTCGGTATGACTGGCCTTGAAGCGATGGCGTGTGGCGTGCCGGTTGTTGCTTTTGCGTCCGGTGGGATTACCGATTACGTACGCCCCCATAAGACAGGATCGCTAGTGCCAGTGGGCGACGTCCCTCAACTTGCCTTAGAAATCGACCAGATGATAGAGAACCCTGCCCAACGTCACAGCAGGGGCAAATCCGCAAGAGAAATGGTAGTCCAAGAGTTCTCTTCGGAGAGAAAAGCCCAGGATTACCTTCGCTTGTATGGCAATCTTCTTTCGGATTAGAAGTGGATACGGAAAATACAAATGCCCTCAACCGATACAAGCCGTCTGCTGAACCTTGGATGCGGAACACGCTACAAGCCGAATTGGACAAATGTTGATATGCGGTCGAATAGCTCCAAGGTGATCGAGCACGATCTGCGTCAACCGTTGCCTTTTACGGACGGTTCTTTCGATTTTGTCTACTCCTCTCACGTTCTCGAACACTTTGCTCGCGAGGCCGGCGAAACTCTCCTGCGAGAGTCGGTGCGGGTTTTAAGTCCGGGGGGCATCGTTCGAGTCGTGGTGCCTGACCTTGAGATTTTAGCTCGGCTGTACCTTCGATCGCTTGAACGAGCCACTGCCGACGAAGAAAACGCCGATGTCGATTACGATTGGTCTTATTTGATGCTGTACGACCAAACGGTAAGAAACCAAACAGGTGGCGATGTCCTGCAATATCTACGGCAAGACCCGGTGCCCAACCGAGATTTCATTCTTGCCAACTCAGGAAGTGAGATTGGCTCAATTATGGAGAGGCCCGCCAAGGTGCGAAGCGGGCTGCGTGGACTCTTCTCTCGATCCAATCGAGAGAAAGTTTGGAAAAAAATCTTTGGCGAATCCTACGAAGCTCAGAGAATAGGTCGATTCCGTCTCTCGGGAGAGATTCATCTACAGATGTACGACCGCTTTTCACTTGCTCGGTTGTTTCGCCATTGCGGTCTTACCGATATTCGAAAGAGAGCCGCCGACGAAAGTGGCCTAGCCGGATGGAGCCAATACCATCTCGACGTGGAAGAAGACGGGAAGGTCTATAAACCGGAGTCGATTTTCATGGAAGGGACAAAGGCCTGAACGGGCCGGTTGTTGGACACTCCACGCTTCCTTACGGCGTGGTCTCCGTCGCAGGCTCTGACCAATCGCGACGCTGTCGGCTGCTGGGGATGTCCATCGCTTTGCGATATTTGGTCACGGTGCGGCGAGCAACCGTGATGCCCGCCTTATCGAGTTCTTTGACCAGGGCATCGTCCGACAAGGGTTTCGACTTATCTTCGTTATCGACAATCTCTTGCAGCTTGAGTCGCACCCGGTCCCAGGCGACTTCTTCACCGTCGGCCCCCGTTGTGCCCCCCACGAAGAACCGTTTAAGCGGGAAAATGCCGCGGGGCGTTTGAATCCACTTGTCATCGACGGCCCGGCTGATTGTGGTCACATGGACGTGCACCTTGTCCGCAATCTGCTGCATCTTGAGCGGCTCAATCGCCTCGGGGCCCTCATCAAGGAACCGCGTTTGATGATCGACAATCGCCTGCGAAACGCGTGACAACGTGTTGCGGCGTTGCTCGATCGCTTCAATGAGCCACTGGGCCGAATTGACTTTGCGCTTGATGTACTCTTTTGTCTGAGCGTCGGCGCCCGAGGCTTGCTTGAGCAGTTTGCGATAATAGGGCGAGACATAAAGTGAAGGCAAATCACCATCCTCCAGGCGAACTACGTATTTGCCCTCTTCGTCCTTCTCCAAAAAGACATCCGGCGTGACGCTGGGGACGGTCGTCTCACTGAAGTCGGCCCCAGGCTTCGGTTTGAGATGCCGCAGTTCTTCCCACGCGGCGTTAATTTGATCGATCGAATAGCCCGTCTTCTTGGCAATAACCGGTAGGCGATTGTTCTCTAGGTTCGACAGATGATCTTCGATCAGCGTGCGAACCTCTTCGAGCATCGGCAGGCCGGGGCGTAGTTGGATCAAGAGACACTCCTTGAGCGACCGGGCACCCACGCCGGGAGGGTCGAGATGCTGCACAATGCCCAAGGCCTTCTCGGCCAGTTCAAGCTGTGTCTTGCGGTAGGCAACCGCACCCTGCGGCGCGTCAGCAGGGGCCACCGGAATCAATTCTTCAATCGGCGTTTTGAGATAGCCATTCGAGTCGAGGCTAAAGATAACCCGTTCGGCCATTTCCCGAACATTTTGATCCAAATCAAACCAACTTAATTGATGATTCAAATAATCGGAAAGGGACTCAGGCCGTGCGACCATGTTGGCCATTTGGTCATGCGCCCGGTCTCCTTCGGCTTCGATTTGTCCGCGCGACGGGCGGCTTCGTTCTTCGTAGTCATCGGGCAGGCTCTCGGCCATGCTGACGAGACGCTCGAAGTCATCCTCGTTGTTGCTATCTTCTGCAACGACCAGTTCTTTTTCGTTTTCGTTGGGTGCGTCCGCCGCTTCAAGACGATCCTGTTCGCTATCGAGCTGTGATCCGTCCCCTTCTTCGTTACTGTTGGGATCCACCAGATCAAGGCAAGGGTTGTCTTGCATCTCTTGATCAATCCGCTCTTGGAGCGCAAGGATCGGCAACTGGAGAATCTCCATCGACTGGATCATCCGCGGCGCAAGCATTTGCTTTTGCGCCATCTGCATCTGTTGTCCGAACGACAGTCGCATGAATCTGTTCCGTGATCCGCGTAAATAAGGGGGGAAACACTACCAGTACCATACCGCCACAGACGCGATAAGGTCAAACAATCCTCTACCTAAAGTCTACGCTACGATTGCAGTAGAAGCGGTAAAAAAACGCTTCCAAAAGATCGATTGGACGGCAGAATTTGTCGGGAAATACGGGGTTGAAAACCCTGTTGGGCTCCTCTACCAATCGCACCGGATTCCCCCGAGAATCCCGAAGATTTTCCGATCGGTCCAGAGGCTATTTTCGTAGCGAAGGGAGCTTGGGCCAACCTTGGGCCCAAGGAAACGACGCGGGTACCAACCCGATCTGTTGAATCCGCTTGGGCCGTTCGATGCCATTCTTTCTGCTTCGAGGTGACACACGACAGCCGTGTGGCAAAAGACTTGCTGGACCAGAAGGACAGCGAGAAAGAGTTCTGTGTAGCGGCTCTTCGGAACAGACACCTATCTCTTTCCTTGGCGGCCGAAAGAAAATTTTCCACCCACGCACAAAGACTCCCTATTTTACCAAGTCCACCGAAAGTCTCAGGCTTGCGTATCCGATAAACTTTATGTGCGGGGAGCTTAACCGTTGGTTAGCGACTGGTTAGCAACCCCGCACCGCCCTGCGACTTTACGCCGTGGCGACGTTCTTCAAACGGGCCATGGAGGTGCACGTGGAAGAGGTGGATCAGGCGCTGCAAGAAGCAGCGCAAGTACGCGTAGTAGTGCTTGAGATGCTTACCCAGCGCGATCGCCTTCGAGGCGCCGACGCAAGAATGAGCGAACAACCGCTACTCCGTGGAGGCCGTGTCTGTGGAATTCATTTTGCACTGTACGGTCCAAGAGAAGTTTTGCTGACGGCGATTTGGGATGCCGATGCTAGCACTTTATGGTGCTACGACTCACGAGGTGAGCGGTTCAAGACTTTGCCAATCAGCGTCCCAACAGTTGCTTGACAACTAACTTAATTAGGTATACAAAACAACACCATCGGGCACGGGGTGTCCGGCACAGGTGTTTTCACACGGAGGTTTTAAGACAGACATGCTCGTGCTCTCACGAAAAGAGACGCAACGGATTCGCGTTGGCGACTCGATCGTCGTAACGGTCGTCAAAATTGCAGGAGACAAAGTAAGAGTGGGAATCGAAGCCCCCAGCGACGTGCTCGTCTTGCGAGACGAGCTAGAAACCTGGGACACGGGTGGCCCCTCAACAGCGAATGAGAAGAAAATCCCACTCAAGCAGTCGGCGTAGTTCGGTCCGACTTCACCAAAAGGCGATAGCCCCCGGCGCAAGCCGGGGGCTATCGCCACGAGAATTTGGTACCCTACGGTCTTACCAACCGCTATGATTCAGGATGCCATGACCAGACGCCATGACCCAGGACAAACTGCAAATTGCTCGCCTCGGCGAGCCCCGCCTCGATTCGCCGAT
This sequence comes from Planctomycetota bacterium, assembly GCA_024278035.1. The sequence goes on from JAJRUA010000375.1 coordinate 10,491, forward strand.
CGGACATCGTAAGTTCACACCCGATGATGCGCGGGTGCTGATCGATATTGATTATCGGGAAGGGGATTATCAGGAGGGCCAATCGCCCCCGCTGCTCGGTTTTGAGAAGGCGGGGCCGCGCGAAAAAATTTACTTTGATCCCAGCGAGAGCCGGGCGGCGATTGTCACTTGCGGCGGGCTTTCTCCAGGACTGAACAACGTCATTCGGCACCTCTACTACGCGCTCGCCGATACCTACGGTGTGCCCGAAGTCCTGGGGATTCGTTACGGATTTCGTGGAATGAATCCTCGCGAAGGCATGCCGCCGATGCGGCTAACGGCAGGCAAGGTTGAAGCCATTCATCACCAAGGGGGAACGCTCCTCGGCACGTCGCGCGGGCCCCAGGATCCGAAGGTGACGGTTGAATATCTCCAACAACTGGGTGTCAACCTGCTGTTCGCGATCGGCGGTGACGGAACCCAACGCGGTTCCCACGCGATTGCCGAAGAAGCCGATCGCCGAGGAGTCGACTTGGCCGTCATTGGCATACCCAAGACGATCGACAATGACATACGTTACTGCTTCCAGACCTTCGGTTTTTTGTCCGCTGTGAGCGAAGCAGAAATCGTTATCGATCGCGCTCACGTCGAAGCAAAAAGCGTCGAACGGGGCGTCGGCTTAGTAAAACTTATGGGCCGCGAAGCCGGTTTTCTTGCGGCGGCGGCGACGGTCGCCAGTGGCGAAGTTAATTTCGCGCTGATTCCAGAAGAGCCGTTCCAGCTTGAGGGGGAGAAGGGGTTTCTGGCCAAGCTCGGTCGTCGGCTTGAGGCCCGCGGTCATGCGGTGATCGTCGTTGCCGAAGGAGCAGGACAGGAGCTAACCGGCGCTCGAGACGAATACGACGCCTCGGGTAATCGCAAGCTGGCCGACATCGGGCTTTTTCTGAAAGAAAAAATCATCGACCACTTTCAGAACGCGGGTCAACCCATCGGCATGAAGTACTTCGATCCCAGCTACCACATCCGCAGCGCCCATGCCAACGCCGGCGACAGCCTGCTAACCGAGCGGTTCGCCCGCCACGCCGTCCATGCCGCAATGGCAGGTAAGACCGATCTCTTGGTCGGCTACTGGAATGGCCGCGTCGTCCACGTCCCGCTCCCCCTTTCCGCCGGCGAAACCCGCCGCCTCGAACCGA
>JAJRUA010000376.1 GCA_024278035.1 Planctomycetota bacterium
AAGGAGGAGGAGGGTACGAATTGCCTTCCTATGGCGGAAGTTACGATGGTGGCTACATCGATTCGGGTAGCTCCACCATCGATCCGGGCCCAGCACCAGCGAACTGACCACTCTACCGACAATTATCTTCTAGCTGCCCCTTCCCTCGGCTAGAAGAGAGTTCCAAAACCCCGTTCTCTTCGCCCGTCCTGAGCGAATTGAGCGGGGTTTTGACGTTCCTACCGACTAGCGGGAGAAGAGATCATGTAAGGCTAACCAACCTTTCTCGTTGTGGCAGCGTAGAATAAGGGTATGCGTTTCTCACCTCCCCATCTCAGCCGCAGGCGGAAGCCAGCGGACGATCCCTCTCTTGATCAACGGGCCCCGTCGGCTTCTGCCTGCGGCTGGATCGTCTTAGGGGCGTTCCTCCTTTGCCTCCCGTCGCTCGCCAGGGCCCAACTACTCGACACCCCCGCCGGCGACGCAGAAACTTCGTCCCGCTACGCCCCAGCCACACCGCAGCGCTTTCGTGTCGGGGCGATCATCACGGCCAAGAACGGCGCCTGCCGCGACATCCGAGCGATGGTCGCCGTCCCACTCACTTGTGAAAACCAAACCGTCCGTCTTATCGAAGAAGATTTCACGTCTGATGTTACCCAGGTAAAATACCGTGACCTCCAAGGGGGGGCCGCCCGACAAATGCTCATCTCGATTCCCTTCCTCAAGGCAGGGGCCGAAGCACGAGCCCTTGTCACTTTTGAGGTCACCACCCACCCGATTCTCCCTCCCGACGATTCGGTTACGGCCCAGTTACGAATTCCCCCCCGTACCCCACGTAACCTCCGGCGCTTCCTCTCGCCGAGTCCTTTTATCGAAGCAAAAAATCCAAAGATCAAACGCTTGGCCCGTGACGTACTTGCCGAATTGGAAGAATCGGCCCAAGAGGGCTCGTATGATCCCGACGAAGAAGGGCCCTACAACGATTGGCGGCGGGTCGAAACGCTCTACGATTTGGTGCTCGACACAATCGAGTATGCCGAGGGGCCCGATACGAGCGCTGCCACAACCCTCCGCGACGGCATGGCCGACTGCCATGGCCGCAGTGCTCTGTTCATTGCTCTTTGTCGTACGATCCGTGTCCCTTCAAGGATGGTTTGGGTGCAGGACCACTGTTACCCCGAGTTTTACATGGAGAACTCCGAGGGCGAAGGAACTTGGTTCCCTGCCGAGAGTGCCGGTACGCGCGCCTTCGGTGAAATGCCCATCGCTCGGACGATCTTACAGAAGGGAGACAATTTTCGTGTACCCGAGCGCCCCCGCGACCGCCTCCGCTACGCTAGTGACTATCTCACAGGACGCCCGGTCCCCGGCAGCGGAAAACCCCGCGTAAAATACATCCGCGAAGTGGTGAGATAAAAAAGCGAGCCTTGAAGTGGCCCCCAATTATTGGACCACCGGCTTAGATAGAAAAGCTTGCGATGGAGTAACCGTCCACGACGAAAGCCGTTTATGGATGTCTGCACTAGCAACGTTACTCTCAGTGTCTCCATCTGTCGGATCAGCCGGGCCTTCCGGTGGTCGGCCTGATTCTTTGTCGTTCACTTTGCCAGAGAAGTGCGACGAGCGACTTGATCGCACAGCTTGCGTAAGTGCTTGCTTGCTGAGAGCGTGTCGGAATCTTGGTTCAAGTCTCGGAAACTGGGGTTGTGGGATTGTGGTCCTGGCTGTTAAAAGCTGCCCCGCTTGTCTTGTACGGAGCCGTCCTACCACCGGTTGCGTGCGCCCAGTTTCCAAGTGATCCCGAGAGCGACCATGAGTTTGTGGAACCGATATGCTTTTATCGCTAGCTGCGCTTCTGTTGCCAGCTTTTGTTTACTTTTCTCGCCGATGGCGCGGGCGCAGTCTGCCGAGCACGAATGGTCGTCACCACGTCGCGGTGCGGCTGAGCGTTCTGTGGAACCTCGTCAGTTTGAGGCGGACCTCAACGAGCACCCGATTCAGGGGCAGCCTGCCGATGAACGGCCTCTCCAAGGGCCTTTTGCGATTTTGATTCGCAATGCGGACACGGCTGACGGTAAACCGCCGTTTGCACTGGTTGACCAGTTTGGCACGGTCCAGCGATATATCGAACCTTCCTCTGGTATCGATCTGGCCTCCCATGTTGGAAGCCGTGTTCGAGTGAAGCACGATACGGGAAAAACCTTGCTCGCCTCACAGCTTGACTTGCCCAACGAATTGCGGCCCCTCTTGCCAACCCGCCCGTACAAAAAGGCCCAACCTCAAAATAAAAATCAGCCGCGTCACGCCCGTAGCCACGACCGTGGCGTCGTTGCCGTCCAATTCGATAATGATCTGGGCGACGCGGCAAGAGAACGGATTACACCACTCAGGGACAGCGCCCTTGGCGATAGTGCCGAGCCGATTGTGCTTGAAGATTTGCTGAGTGAAGAGGCCGATTCTCTTCCATCGCCCCGTCGTCCGTCATCGCGTCGTCGGGCAACAAGCGGATCACATCCCGCAGAAACTCTGGAACCGATCGGCGGAGAAGAGATCGTTCCGTACGGTGCTTATCCCCCCAGCCACCAGGCCTCTGGGGCCGATTGCCCGCATTGCAATAAGAGCCAACCCGCTTTCATCGAGGCCGAGACTTCGTCGGGCGGGTGCGATCGTTGCCAAACCCAACGAACCCGTTCGTATCGTCGCCGGCCGCTTGCCACTCTCCAGCAGAACGGGGCCCAACAAAACAGGGCCTGGTCCGGTTGTTCCACCTGTGGCCGAAGCGAAGGTTGGTGTGGGCCAAGTTGCACCCCCGGCTCACGCCGCGGCGTCTACGCCCGGGCGGATTATTTGTTGTGGTGGTTCAA
>JAJRUA010000038.1 GCA_024278035.1 Planctomycetota bacterium
GCCGAAAAACTTGCCTCCAGATCATGTCCCACGTCGGGATCGGCATTCTCGTTGAGCGTCAGGCTGGCAGAGGTATGCTGGAGAAACACCTGGAGCACCCCAACCGAAAGCCCTTTGATCTCGGGCATTGCCTCGGTAACGTGGCTCGTAATAAGGTGAAAACCACGAGGAAAACAGGGTAAATCGAGCGTTCGTTGCGTCCAAGGCATGGGCGGGGCTTTCTGGCGGGGGCCATCAATGGGCCGCTAAAGGGTTGCGAAGGAAGTTGCCTGAGGAATACGCCTCGTCGCTGGGGCGACTTGCCCAAACGGCACTTCTTGACAGGGGGTATCCCACAATCGGCCAAATCGGCCCAGTTGTTCTCACAAAAAAACTTGACTTTAGAATACGAGCAGTAATAATCCCTCATTCCCGCACTTGAACAAGGGGACTCGATTGGGAGCCACCGCCTGCCGATCGGAGTCAACTTCGGAGGGTGTTTTCTGCACAGAAGCGTGAGAACCATTTCACGTGGGAAAGCGTCCTACTAATAAAGGTACATCAGGCCTAATCGAAGGGTACTCAGGTGAGTCCCCTCCCACCCGGACTGATTTTTCTGGTACATACGCCAGAGGCCCGCTCCCTACTAGGAAAATTCGTTTCCCACGACCCGTTTTCCACGACCCGTTTCTTACAACCCAATCCCCCCCACCCACCTGAGACAAGTACGTTTCGACAGGTGAGGGGTCTACAAAAAAGCCGTTACAGAAAAGGTAAACAACATTATGGCTGATCCCACACTTACCAACGTGTTCGAGGCGATCCTCAAGTACGGGCATGACGAGGATTTTGTTCCTCGTGACAAGGACAAGAACTTCGTTCCGACCGAAGCGCCCGCTGGTTCGCCTGAGAAGCTCGAAGCACTGGCCGAGCGTGTCCGCTCGGGGCACCCACTGTGGCACGGCTCGGATCGCGCCGACTATAGCGGTCTCACCGGCGTTGTCCGTCCGCGTGACTGATACGCGAAGGGATCGAAGCAAAAAAGAACCCGCGGCAGGGAAACCTGCCGCGGGTTCTTTTATGCGCTGACAAATAGATCCCCAACAGAACAACGTCTTCCCGGATTGTTTTTTTAGCGAGGAGAAGAGGGGAGATTAACGAAAAGAAGAGAGATTAACGAAAAGAAGAATAGTGCAGGCGATTTAATACCTTCCCCGTGGCGGCCTGTGAGGTGAGTTGCTTGGCCAGATGCTCGGCGGCTTCGCTCTGTTGGCTGCGGGTGAGGAGACCGATGCCAATGACAGCCCGCGACTGGGTCAACTCAGGGGGCACGGTAGGGGCGAGTCCCCATTGCTTGGCGGTCGTTTCCCAAACGATGCCGTAATGAACTTGATGGCTCGAACGAACCGCCTCAGCGACTTCCGTCACGGTTGGCAATTGGACTCGAGCAGAGGCCTTTAGTTGTTCCTCCAGTCCTGCGGCGACAAACGCTTGCTCAGCATAGTGCCCTGCCGCGGCTTCGGCATTGGCGATAGCAAACGGTTCGCCCGAGGCGAGCAATTGGGCAAGCGTTACGATCGGGGGGGCCCCCGCCTCGGAGGCGATGACCAACTGCATCTGGGCGAGCGGATACATGGCCGCCACCAATCCGTCTCGGTGGGCCCGGGTGAGAAACGGTTCGGTCGCAGCAGGAATTAGCAGATCGCCCTGGCCAGAGAGTCGGGCTTGGGTTTCGAGTCCGCCGCTGGCCCCGAATTGCAGAACGACCGCCGGCCTGTCTCGTTCGTCGATCTCGGCAAGCAGCGCCTCAATCGCTGGACGGACCGAGACGGCACAATAGACCAGCAGAGGCTCATCCTTACGCTCAGGGACCAACGCCACCAGTGCCCAGCCACAGGCCCCTACGAAGGCAAGGCTGGCAAGCAGGCCCCTTCGCGCAAGGCCCCGACGAGGCGAGCGAACATTGGATTCAGGCATAGCGAAGTTGGCGTAAGGGTGAGGGACCAGGACGATTGCAAAGTCCGATGGGGTGTACGGGCGAATCCTTCCGAACCTACATTCCACTTAGTGTCTATCCCAAAACCTATCAGGAAGTGTCCAGCGGTCGAGAAAGACCGCGGTACCTGAAGGTTCTGGGGCGTGCTGTTAAACTCATGGGAGCCTTGGACTAAGAACTTTGCAAACGTCCTGGGGTGGGGGGCAAAGATGGTTGTAGCATGGCCCCTCAGAGCGGTAAAACCGAAGATCGGGCCTCGGTCACAGGCGGAAGCCGTGATTTTTCGCCCGCTCCACGGCTTCCGCCTGTGGCTAGCCCGATTTGCAATTAGGCTAGAAGAGAGACTCCCTCCCGCCGTTGGAAACACCCCCTTTGACTCACTTGATTCAATTATTGATTGCAATAATCGTTGGAATCGCTACCAGTTTTTGTGCCATTGCCGGCGGTGCGGTAGTGGTCGATGCACCGCCTGAATCGACGCTTCCTACGATCAACGAAAGCGCCGCGGCTGAAGCTGCAGCGGGTTTTGATACCGATCCGCTGGCCGTCGCCACGGCGTTGCCGGCGGAAATTTTGCCCAGCGGTTACTTATTGTTACCACGAGTTGGCAATTATCAGCGGGCTCCGCTGCACATCGACCCCATCGAAGCGGCTATTGCCCGAGGGAAAGGAGCCCAAGGTAAAGGGGCCCGGGGCCATTGGCCCCCTCCCGCCGTTGGCAAGACGGTCCGTTCTGCCACGGGAAAAATTATCCCCTGGTTCGCAGAGACCGACCCGTTGCCCCTCTCGGCCCTAAGTGGCGGGTATGCCTACGCCGAGTTCGTTTCGCCTTCGGCAGGTATCTTGCTTCTCGAAGCGCCCGGCTGTGCGGCAGTGTGGCTTAATGACGAATGGATTGTCGGCGATCCCTACGGCGTCGGCTGGTTTCGTCCGCCGGTCCAAGTCCGTGAAGGCCGCAACCGACTTTTGCTCCATCTCGCTCGCCCCACAGCACGGGCCAAGTTCATCAAGCCACCCGCCGACGTCTTTCTGATTGCCGATCAGGCGACGCTGCCGGATGTGCTGTTCCACGATGGAGAACAAGAGAGCGCCTCGTTGCTGGGTTCCATTCCTCTTGTGAATGCTACGAACGAGCCACTCGAAGGGCTGGAAGTGCTCATCGGCGAGAGCGGCACGCCGCGCCCCCTGCCGACGATTGCGCCGCGAATGGTCTTTCCGATTGCGTTTACGATCCCTTCAACAAAAAAAGCACCTAAAGGTGATTCAAACAAGATAAACCTCTCTCTAATTATTCGGCAAACCAAGAAGCCCGACACCCCCTCCCCCCAAACAGAGACAGGGGACGAAGATTCTTCCGTAACCGCTACGACAACCGTTGCGACCGTCGATCTTGTCTTACGCTGCGTTGCCGCCTCAGCACTGCATGTCCGCACCTACGTTAGTTCGGTCGATGGATCGGTGCAGCCCTACTCCGTCTTGCCCGCAACAGGTCAGGTGGCAGAAGGGGGCCCGGTCCCGATGCCAGAAGGAAAATCTCCCGGCGTGCTGCTGGTCTTGCACGATGCGGGCGAGGAGCACGCCACGGCAGCGCAACGATGCCAACCGCTGTCGGACTTGCATGTTGTGCTTCCTTGTGGCCGGGGGGCGTACGGATTTGATTGGGAAGATTGGTCGGCGACCGATGCTCTTGAATCGCTCGCCGACTTCCAAAGCCACGTGCCGGTGGATGCGGATCGAATCTCCGTGACCGGCCACGGCATGGGAGGCCACGGTGCTTTGCATTTGGGGACGATCGCTCCTGATCGCTTTGCGGCCGTGGCACCGGTCGGGGCATGGCTTAGCTTTTACACGCAGGGGAGTGCCCCCCCTCCTCCGGGCCCCCTTCCTCTAGGACTTGCTACGCCGGACGGGGCCACTCCTATCGAAACGGTACTTGCCCGCCGAGCCTCGGCAGCCGACCCGATGCGGGCGCTGGAGAACTTGGCCCATGTGGGCGTCTCGGTTGGGCATGGTTGGGCTGACCGCACCGTTGCCCTTGCAGAAAGCCACTTGCTACGCCGTCGACTCAGCGAGTTCCATACCGACTTTGCTTATCGCGAAGCCCAAGGGACCGGAGCCGTTCGCCCCGGATCGCCCCTGGTCGATTTTTGCCGATGGCATCGGCGCACCCCTGCCGACGAGCGAAATTCGATCGACTTTGCAACGCACGATCTTGGCTTGCTAACGGAATTGGGCTGGGCGCGGATCGATGAGCAAGCGGTTCAGGGTGATTTATCGCATGTCCGTTTGAAGCGGAACCTAACGAAGAGAAAAATCGCCGGTACGACGGGCAATGTCCGTCGCCTCACGCTTCGGCTTAACAGCTTTGAGCCTGACGAGCCGATCACCGTCCGTTTGGATGGCGAAAAATCGATCCTGTTCGATTGGCCCCGCCGTGGCGGAGCATTGCAACTCGAACAAAACGACGAAGGACATTGGAAAAAGTCCTCCGGCTCGGGACGACGATCTGCCCGCAAACGAGCGGCCCGTCCTGGCGGGTTCAAGTCGGTCTTTGCCAACAATCCGCTGCTGGTTTATGGCACCTCGGGTAGTGACGAGGCAAAAAAATGGTCTCTTGCCAAGGCTCGCTACGATGCCATGCTCTTCCTCTATCGGGGACGAGGCCGATTGGAAGTGGTGGCGGATACCGAGTTCGATCCCACGGCAGAGCTAGGCCGCAATGTGGTGCTTTATGGTTCGGATTCGACCAACAAATCGCTAAAAACCCTGTTCGGCCGTAGCCCTATCAAAGTGGCCGAGGGCAAAGTAAACGTTGGCCCGCGTCCTGAGCAGGGAAAAGACCTTAGCGTGCTACTCCTGCGGCCCCGTCCGGGGAGCCCTACGGCAAGCATTGCCCTGATAGGCGGCACGGGCCCGGTCGGCTGGCGCTCAACCACGCGGCTCCGTTATTTTTGGTCCGGTGTGGTCTACCCCGATTTCCTCCTGTTCGGACCGGCGGCCATCGACACGACAAAAGCAACATCGAAGGACCGTTTCCGAGGAGACATCCGTGCCGCAGGCGATTTCGGATCCGACTGGAAAATAGAAACGGGCGACATCCCCTGGCGCGACATAGCCTTGTAAAAAGAAACCGCTAATGAACGCGAAGAGACGCTAATAAAACGACCCGAACTGCAAAACCTACCCTTCGTGATTCCCACTCATAAAGTGGGAATCACGAAGGGTAGAGAAGAGAAATTAAAAGGAAGAAGTTCGGGCTGAAATAAACGTCGCAATTAGCGATTATTCGCGTCCATTAGCGGTTCAAAACGGCTTTCGTCGTGAACGGCTACGATTTTTTATTGCGCGGCCGTTCCGCCTGCCATGGCTTTCTTGATGAGCCCGACGATGAGGGTCAGAATCGCTCCGCCACCGGCTGCGGCTCCCGCTTGACCACCCAAGCCAGCACCACCATCGCCAAGCAAGCCTTGGAGCATGGGCAGAAGGGCAACAAGCTGGCCACCGCCAACGCCGCCAACGGCCCCGAGAACCATGGCCAAGATTTTGCTAACGGGAAGTTTCTTTAGCAGGACGTTGAGAACACTGCCACCAGCACCGCCGCTAACAAGTTGTATCAAAATCGGAATAAGAGCTGTCATCGAATCGCCTTTCTAGGAATAAATAAAAAATCGCCGCGGGGGCGACCGGAAAACTTGCCCTGTTTCCTCATCTGAAGTTCGGAACGCGGATTGTAACCCGACGACGAATCGACCGCGATGCGTTTACAAGAAAAGCCATGAAATTGCCTGCGGTATTCCGCACGGATAGAGATTTATTGAAGCGACGCCAGTAACTTTCCCCCAGTGCCCAACTACCGGCTAAACCCGACCTTCCGCTGGTCGGCCTGCCGCTTTCCCCCATGCCTCGGCCAATAACGCAGTTTTTTGCCGAGTGAAGGTCAAAAGAGATAGGTGTGAGCTGACCCTTCTATTCCGCCTGGAGGCATCAGGGGGATTGCAAAGTCTGTATTGGGTCGTCTTAGCCGCAGGCGGAAGCCTCGGAAATGGGCGACCACTTTCCCGCGAAAGGCCGCGGCTTCCGCCTGCGGCTGCAACCCTAACTTTGACTTTGCAATTCGCTTGCCTGGGACGTGCGATAGCTTGCGACTCTCGGCGGTTCGTCTACGATGGCAAGCAGAATGACAGCCGAACCGACCGACGCGATGCCTGCCGACAACGATGCCGCCGACGATACCGACCTGGGCGCGGCGATCTTGGGTGTCGAACGCGCTATCGAACAAATCGAGCGATGCGATCCGGCCGAGAGAGCGACGCTGGTTGCTGAGCTTCATGAGTTACGTGACCTTGCAGAAAAACTTCGACATGAGCGGATCGAAGTAGCGGTCTTTGGTGAGATCAGCACCGGCAAAAGTGCGCTAATCAATGCTCTGGTCGGCGATGTCGTGGCAGGCGTGAGTGTGCGGGGCGGATGGACCAAGGACGTCTGGCGCGTGGATTGGGAAGCGACCGGCACCCAAGTCCCCGGCATGGACCAGTCGGAACTGGTGCTGGTCGATACGCCGGGTCTTAACGAAGTGGAGGGAGCCGCCCGGGCCGACATGGCTCGCCAAGCGGCTGAGCGGGCCGATGTGATCGTCTTTGTTACCGACAGTGATCTGAATGAAACGGAGCACAACGCGCTGGCTGAGATTGCCGGGTGCCATAAGCCCGTGCTGCTTGTGCTGAACAAAGCCGATCTTTACGCGCCGGACCAACTCGATGCTCTTCTCACGTCCCTCCTAAGCGACCCCGTAAGCAAGCTCATCGGTGGCGAAGAAAACCTCGTGACCGCCTCCGCTGATCCGCGCGAAGTCGAGCACCTTATCCAAAACCCGGATGGATCGACCCGCAGCGAATGGCGACGCCCCAAGCCGGAGATTGATTCCGTACGAATTCGCATTCTTGAATTGCTTTCGGACGAAGGCAAAACGCTCGCTGCTCTGAACGCCTCCATGTACGCCGCCGATCGCAGCGACCGCGTCGCCGCACTGCGGGTCCGCATGCGTTCGGGCCGTGCCGACCGGGTGGTATGGAGTTTTGCGGTCGTCAAGTCGCTTGCCGTGGCGATGAACCCTTGGGCGGTGGCGGATGTGGCGGGAGGTGTTGCGGTGGATGCGGCGATGGTTGCTTCGTTGGGGCAAGTCTATGGTTTCCCGATCACGACGGCCAACGCGCGTGAGCTGGTCACGTCGATCTTGAAAGCGGCCGGTTGGCTCATGTTGGGCGAAGCGGTCGTGAGTTTTGGCTCGTCCCTCTTCAAAGGCATTACTTTTGGCGGCAGCACGGTCCTCACCGCTTTGCCTCAGGGCGCGGCCGCAGGCTACGGCAGCTACCTCGTCGGCCAAGCGGCTCGTTACTACTTTGAGCATGGAGCAAGCTGGGGGGCCGAGGGGCCGAAGAGCGTCGTCGAAAAAATCCTGGCCAACACCGACAAACGCTCGGTGATCGACCGCCTCAAAGGCGAAATCCGAAAGAAAATCGCCGGCAATCGCCATGCAAGCAAGTCGTGAGTTGCGAGGCGCTAGTTGAAAGTTAGACGGCGAGCGGCGGGTCGCCCTTGTTATCTGAGACACGGGCCCCCGATAGAAGCGGTGATCTATCAAAAATATCTCACCCACACACCGGTAGCTGACGCAACCGGCTCGCCTTTTACTTTTTTAGCTGGGGCGTCATGCTGCGAACCCAAGCAGCAACGCGCCGCAGCGTGGGGTATTTTCTTATCGCTGCCAGTACCAAAAGGGCGGCCATGGCCATGCCGAGGGGCGATCGAGTGACCCAGAAGGAGAGCAAGTTGACGAACGCCGCCCCTTCGCAGATGGCCGAGGCGACGAACTCGCCCGAGAGATAAGCCCCCGCCAACATCGACGGTTCTTCCTCGGCTCGCTTGAAGCCGACGAGATGGGCGCTCCGAACGGCCAGGTACCGACCGATCGGCTGGTAACTGACTAGCGCGACCAAGCCGGTGACCAAGGCGATACGTGTTAGCACCCTGGCTGCTTCGGCCTCCAGCGGATGGATGGGGGCGACGATCGTGAACAGCACGAACAGCACCGGAGAGACAATCAGCCCACCAATAACGAGCTGCATTTGCCGGACCGTAGGAAGGATAGCTTCTTCTAGTGAAGTCATAAATAGTAGGGGGGATTGGGGCGCCTACCTGAAATTGGTCCAGCGGTAGGTTATCGTATCGGAGTGCAGCGTCCACTTCCTATCCCCTCCTGAATTTGAACCCTGCTTTGCCGATGCTCGAAGTCCTACCCGGCAGCCTGTACGATTACCCCAAGTACTACGACCTCGTGTTCGGCTCGGACTGGAAGGCGGAGTACGATTTTTTGTTGCGCTGTTTTGAGCAGCATGTCGAGTTGCCTCGGGGACGGAAGCCGCAACGGCTCTTCGAGCCAGCGTGTGGCACGGGTCGATTGATGTACCGCTTTGGCAAGGCGGGCTACCATGTTGCGGGGAATGATCTTAACGCGAAGGCAGTCGCTTTCTGCAATGCTCGTCTCAAACGGCACGGCCTTGCGGAGACGGCGTTCGTGGGTGATATGTCCGACTTCACGCTCAAGGATCTCGACGAACGAAAGCCGTTCGACGCAGCGTTCAACACGATCAACAGTTTTCGCCATTTGCCGACGGAGGAATCGGCAGAAGGGCATTTGCGGTCGGTTGCAGCGGCGCTGAAGACGGGGGGCATCTATGTCCTTGGATTGCACCTGACCCCCGCCCGGGGCGAGCCCGAATCGGACGAAGAGAGCTGGTCCGC
>JAJRUA010000377.1 GCA_024278035.1 Planctomycetota bacterium
CATCGTCAGTGGCCGTAGCGTCGATCGTTGCATCGCCACATTACGAGGCAAGATCGAGCCCGACCCACGACAGCCGACGTACATCCGCACTGTGCGCGACGTGGGTTATCGGTTTGAGTTGTCCGATCCTTCCCGTTCCCCGGGGTATTGACACGCGGCGAGGATGGTGTACAAATGAACCCGGCCACTCCAGGATGGAGCGACTATATAGCCTCGCCATCCTGGCGAGGAACCGTTTCAATCCACCAACGGAGAATACATCCGATGGCGCAACTCTTGGGTATTCACTGGGTCACAACCACCCGAGGCACATGGCTCCACGGCGATCCCCGAGGGAGTTGGTGTCAAGGAAAACTCATTGGTCCCGACCCGTTCCTCGAATCGGCCATACGGCGGCGGAGGAGGCGTGACGCGGTTGTGCTCTCACCCGAAGAGTGCGATAAGGTTGCCGAAACGATTCATACTGTCTGCCGACAACATGAACATAAAGTTCTCTCCATCGTAGTCGAACCGACCCACACGCACGTCTTACTGTCACCGGTTTCCGAGTCGATAACCCGTGTCGTGGCGAGGCTGAAACGACAGACGACGATGGTAGTACGGAGAGAGCGTGAACAGCGAGGATGCCTCATGCCAGAAGGGTTGTGGTCGCGTGGTCGATTTATTGTTTACATTGACGATCCGCGACATTTGGAAAATACGATGGCGTACATCGAGCGTCATGCCGGTGCGAGGAAGCTAAGAACCGAATGTTGAGACCGCTCCTTCTGCTCCAGGCCCGTACCGCTCCAGGGTGGAGCGGCTATATAGCCTCGCCATCCTGGCGAGGAACCGGCGGAGGCGGCGGGGTCAAAATATCCGCCGTGCCCGTCTCGCAACAATGCGTCCTGTAATTCCCGGCATCCAGCCGTAGGGCGTGTAGCTGTACCGTTCGACGACCGAGTCGGTCGTCGCCCCCGTCCCATCGGCCTCGGTGAGCACCTGCCACTGGTTATTGTAGTAAAAATAGGTCGCGTGCCGGAGCCTTCGGTCCGGACATTGCGGCGGTTCAGGCCTTGTTCTATAGTGTTAGCTGACGAAGTGTCCCTCAAGTTCGACTCGATCGCGTATGCCGAAAACGCCTCCCCTACCCGCGGTCCGTCCTTCTGGAAAAACGCCTGATTTGGCGGAGTTGACGGCGTTGTTGGCCAAGGAAATCCCCCTTTCGGCTCAAATGGGCGTGTCGATCGACTCGTTCGACGAAGCGGGCCTCATGGTGAGCATGCCCCTTGCGCCAAACCGCAATCCACACCAGACGGCCTTTGCCGGGAGTCTGAACGCTCTTTGCACCATCGCCGGTTGGGGGATGACGCACTTGCTGCTTGAGCAGCTTGGTATTCCAGGATCGACCGTTCTTCGCCGCAGCTCGATCAAGTATCGCACCCCGGTGCAGACGCCCCGAGTCGAGGCCCTTTGTCTAACAACAACGCCTGACGACCTTGCTTACTTTGTCGATATGCTACGGGAGAAAGGGCAAGCGAAGCTTGAGCAAGTGGTGCAGGTCGTTGTCTCCGAGGAAGCCGAAAGGCAAGAAGAACAGCGGCCCGCAGTGCTGTTTGCTGGTTCTTATGTGGTGCATCGACAGTAAAAGAAAGCCGTAAAAAGTTGGTTGACTTGCCGTCGCCCTGCCGATACTGTACGGGTGTATGGTATCTCTCGATTGGCTCTTCCTGGATATGAACGCCTTCTTCGCTTCGGCGGAGCAGCAGATGCAGCCTGCGCTGCGGGGGCTGCCGGTGGCGGTCGTACCAACGATGACGGACCGAACTTGTTGTATTGCCGTGAGTTACGAGGCGCGACCCTATGGCATTCGGACGGGGACCAATGTTGGCGAAGCACGGCGGCGATGCCCTGGCCTGCGGCTTGTTGAGGGACAGCATGAGCATTACGTGAAAATCCATCAGCAAATTATTGCTGCGGTTGAGACCGTCCTTCCGGTGGAAAAAGTTTGCTCGATTGATGAGATGGTTTGCCGACTCGATCCCCGGCATCGGCCAATTAAGGAAGCGCAGTTGATTGCGGGCGAGGTGAAACGAGCCATAGCGCGCGACGCGGGGGCCTTTCTAAAGTGTTCGATCGGTTTGGCACCGAACCGCTTCTTGGCCAAGGTGGCCAGCAATCTAAAAAAACCGGACGGCCTCAGCGTCATCGCGCGCGAAGAATTGCCCCGGCGACTGTACGGACTAGAACTCGACGACTTCCCGGGGATCGCTGGCAACATGAAACGGCATCTTGCGAGTCGTGGCGTGCGTAGCACACGACAACTTTGTGCGCTGTCGCGCAGCGCGATGATCGAAGTGTGGGGGAGCGTTGTCGGAGCCGAATGGTGGCACCGATTGCGAGGCGACGAGTGCCCCGATCGGCCGACCCACCGGCGAACCCTTGGTCACTCGCATATGCTGCCTCCTCAATTGCGGACGGACGAGGGGGTGCGTGCGGTGCTGGTGCGATTGCTACACAAAGCGGCGGCTCGCTTACGCAAGAAAGGTTACGTTGCGTGTCGATTGGAACTAGCGGTTAGCTATACGGACGGTTGGCCCAAGTGGCAAGCGAGGCTTTCGCTTGGACGGATCCAGGACACTTCGACCTTGCTCAAGGCGCTCGACACCGCATGGCGCGAACGTCCCGTGGGAGGAAGGCCCATTAAAGCATCGGTGACGCTGACAAGATTGGAGCCTGTGGCGACGGTGCCTCCATCGCTCTTCGCCGAAGAACGACAAGCCTTGCAGGCCGCCAAGACAATGGATGCCGTGAACGCACGTCTCGGCTCGAGCGCCATGTACTTTGCGTCGATGCACACAACGCGCGACGCCGTGCCGATGCGGATTGCGTTTACGAACATCCCCGAAGTGGATCCGGTGGTTGAATCGCGGATTCAACCGTCGTAACCGTTCACACTCCGGGAAGTAACGAGGGCGCCAACTTGGTGCCGGAATACTCGAAATACCAAGGGCTTCCTACGTGTTTCTCCTGCGAGGGGGGGCTGCTATCGGGGGGCTGACCCGCACCGCTCGCCTTTTAGCCCCGGGTCACTGACCTGGGGCTAACGTGATCTGGGGCTAACCCTCGGTGACCAACGCGTCGCCGACGGCCTCAAGGGCCGCTGCTCGGGCGGGGGCTTCGTCCACCGCTTCGTCCACCGCTTCGGCGGGCGCTTCGTCTGGCAGCTTGAGAGCCCCCTCCTCAAACCACTTGTGCTCGGGGCGATCGAGGATGTCTTGGATCGTGCCCAAGACCGCTTCGCCCGCTTCGGCATTGCCGTTCTCAACAGCGTGTTCTGCCAGTTCCTTTGCCTGGGGGATCAGCTCCATGTAGAACCGCTCTGCCACTTCGTACATGCCGTGCCAATGGGCATAGTCGGGAGCCATCATCGAGGCACCGTGACGTGCGCGGCGACCTTCATGGTGCCAGAGGTAAAACCAAGTCCATTCGATCTCTTCATCGAACTGTGTTGCCGATATCAAGTTGGCCTCTCGCAAGGAGCCGATGATCGCCTTGCCTGGCTTGGCAAACTTTTCGTTGAAGTTAATGACAAAGTCATCGTACTGTTTATAGAAACCATTGATGTAGTTATTGGAATGGCAGTGGAGACAGACCTGCTTCATACGGTCACGCTTGCTCTGCCAAGTATCGCCCCCATCGGCAAGCAGTTTTTGTCGCTCGGCTGGATCGGTCGATTTGATAACGGCGTGGTTTTTATCGGTATCCATCACTAGGCTAATCGGTGGCCGGTTGGTCCACGAGATTCTTGTACCCGGGTCATGGGTGACGTTGCGATCACGGGAGTTGGCCGACATGTGACAAGTCGCGCAGGTGGGGGCTTGGGAGTAGTCTTCCCCCAGGATCCAATCCTCGGAGTCGAGGTTCATGTGTTCACGAAGATCGCGGAAGGCGACGCCATGCTTCGATTCGTCGTAAATCTCTTTCTGCGGATGGTCGGGACCAAGGTGGCACTTGCCGCAATTCTCTGGCTGACGGGCCCGGCGTGGCGAGAAGTCGTGCCGAGAGTGACAGGCCGAGCAGGAGCCAAGCGAACCATCCAAGTTGAGCCGACCGATGCCCGTGTTGGGCCAAGTGGCGGCGACCAACACCGGTTGGTTATCCGCATTCCGCTTGATGCGGTTGAAGGCCTCCTGGTTCGTGGGCATTCCCTTCTCATCGGGCTGGAGGTCCTCAAACGTGATGCTGCTTCCGTCGGTTCCCATGAGCGCGACCTTGCTACCGTGGCACTGTTTACAACCCGAGTTGACACTCGCCATGCCGTTGACAAGGGTCACGTCCTTCCCCGGTGTTTTGGAGTGAGGGTTGAAGGGGATGCGGGAACCTTCAACGGTTTCCGCCAAGATATTGTCGAGCGAGTTGAGGATATTCCCTGCCTTGGCGTGGTGACTGTGCTGGAACTCGGTCGCTTCCTTGGGGTGGCACTTGGAGCAGTCGAGCGGTGTAACAACTGTGGCGA
Organism: Planctomycetota bacterium; assembly: GCA_024278035.1. Next base: position 4,499 of record JAJRUA010000377.1, read on the forward strand.
TCGTGGCGCCAAAGTGCTTGAACGCATCGGCTTCGCCCTCATTGGCTTGGTGGCATTCAACGCAGCCGACGCCCTTTTCAGCATGGGTCGATCCCTCCCAATGGTCGATGATTCCGGGTGTTAGCTCGGAGTGACACTTCACACAAGCTGCGGAAGAGGCGGGGACCGCCACATGATGGGCCGTGAGCCCCGCTTCTTGCTGTTTGCGGAGAACTTCCATCCATTGCACAAAAAGCAACGATCCCAAGAAGACGAAACCGAGGAGAGCAATCAGGACTTGCTTGGCTTTTAGATTCATTTTTTACTTCTCAGTAGGGCCATCTTACTCAGTGAGCGACGGCTGCCTCCCAAACGGTCAAACCAATAATCAAAAAGACGGCAACCACACCAATGTAGGTGCTTACTTCTTTGTTGCGTGTCACAGAAACGAGGAGTTTATCGACCCAAGGCCAGACAAACATCAAAAACACAATCAGCCCCATGCTCAACACCGCAAACAACGGGCCAAACAATTTGAGCCAACGGAACGTGGCATAGAAAAACCACTCCGGCTTAATCACCTCGGGCGTCACCAGTGGGTTGGCCGGATCGCCTGAGATGGCGGGGAAGATGGTCGCTAGTACGCTAAGCACGGTCATCAGCCCCACACCGAGCATCAATTCGGAGAGAACGTGATCGGGGAAGAAGTCAAAATGGGTCGCTTTGTCTTCGGGGTCTGCGGTGGCATCGATCTGGCCATCCGGCTGAATCTCGGTAATGCCGTAGAGGCGAATCAACGCGATATGGATAATGATTAAAAGAATAAGCGTCACCGGCATAATCGCGGCGTGCAGAATGTAGAAGCGAGGCAAGGTTTGTTCGTTATAGACTTCCCCTGCCAGGAGCATTTTTTTGAGCGTCCCCCCCACGATGGGGACGGTGTCCATAATGTTTGCCCCGACCGTGGCGCCCCAGTAGCTCAATTGCTCAAAAACAAGGCTATAGCCGGTGAAACCGAGTCCGAGCGTGACCATCAGCATGGCCATGCCGACAATCCAGTTTAGCTCGCGCGGAGCCCGGTAGGCCCCGGTGAAATAGACCCGCATTTGGTGGAGAATTACGGCAGCAATCATGAGCGTTGCCGCCCATTTATGAATGCCGCGAAAGTACCAACCGAAAGCAACATTATTGTTAATGTGCTGAATCGATTCGTAGGCGGTGGCGGTCGCCGGCTGGTAGTAGATCGCCAGCATGATGCCGGTGACAATCTGTACGATGAACAAGTAGGCGGGAGTGCCCCCCAGGGCAAACCACCATTTTTTCATGTGGTTGGGGACCGGTTCGTTGGCCATTTCGCGCAGCTGTTCCCCATCCAAGGGGATTCGCTCTCGCCACCAGTCAGCAATCCGCGACACGCTATTTCTCCGGTAAAGCTCCTTTTCATGGGAGCTTATATGAGTAGGAATCTAAAATGTTACTTACTCCCCACGTCCCCCAACCTTTTGGAAGTGTCAGCTTTCTCGGCCGCTGGTACCTTTTTCTAGGATCGGCTCTTAAACAGGACGCACGGTACGGTAGGACATTTCAATGTAGAGCGAACCATCGGCAATCTTGAGTGGGTAACGGGGAAGGTTCTGCCCTGCCGCCGCCGGTGGGCCGCCCGTCGCTTTGCCGTCAGCATCAAAAACACCGTTGTGACACGGACAGAAAAAACGATCGTTGTTCTGTTCCCAATGCACGCGGCAACCAAGGTGAGGGCAAACGTCCGACAGGGCCAAAAACTCTTCTGCCTTGGG
>JAJRUA010000378.1 GCA_024278035.1 Planctomycetota bacterium
CAGTCAACGACGGGCCAATCGACGACGGCTCGCAAGACGACGGTCCGCTCCTCGGGGGGGCACTCGACCAACGACCGGCCCGCCGCCGCTCGCCCCAAACGCCGTAAGGGCAAGCCGGCGTTCAAGAGATAACGCGGACCCAACAACAGCGGTTTGGGTCCCCCCCCCCGCATTCCCCCAACCAGGATGGCCCGGCTACCTATAGCCTCGCCATCCTGGCGAGGGCAAATCGCCCCTCGGGATTCGGCCCGACAGCCCCAGAATTCGGTAAGTCCCTCCGGCTAGTACCGAAGGGAACGGCTCTGTCCGTACAAACAACGGTTCCCTCATAATCGTTAGGGCAAGAGGCACGATCCTAGCACCTTATGGTTTGACCTCTTCTCCTGCTGAGCGACAATTGAGGCGTAGCCTCTATCCCTCCAGCCGCTCAGTCAATGGCCTTTCCAACCGCAACCTCTCGCTTCGCCGTCCCGCTGGTGGTCGGTCTCGTGATTTTGCTTGGCTTTGCCGAGAGTGGGCGATCCGTAGCAGCTACCATTTTACTCGACGATGGTCGGGTGCTCGTTGGCAAGCTAGGGCAAACGTCGGGCGTGGCGGACGATCCGTTTCAGCCGGGGCCCTCGGCGGGGGCGATTCGGACGACGCCAATCTTGATTATTGACGACGGGCTCCGGCGTACCTATTTGCACAAAACGGCTATCCGAGAAATCCTCGACGAGGCGGACGTGCCGATGATTCGCATTCCGGTTTGGCAAAATCATGCTGAACGGGGTTCGTCAATCGGCATCGTTGGCCAGCCGTTACGAGTGACGCCATTCGATGAGTTTGGCCGGCGCATCTATGAACTGCCAACCCCCGCCGGGCCGATTGCTGTGGTGCAAGGCGTTACGGAGATTACGCCCGTCTATACGCGGGTACGTGGTCTGCGAGCCGACCCGCGAAGTTATATTTGGGATCTGAGGATCGCCACCAGCAGCTTGCCGCGTGAGACACTTGCCCTGATTCTTAAGAACGCGGTTCCAAAGAACGATCTTGATGCGCGACTTCAAGTGGTCCGATTGTATTTGCAATCAAAGCGTTACCGCGATGCGCGACGCGAATTGGAGCAAGTGCAAACGGACTTTGCGGGACGAGCCGACACGCAGGAAGAGGGTTTTAAGGATGACATTCGTCAACTCCGGCAGCTTGCCGCTGAGAGTCTGCTCGATGAAATCGAGCTACGCCGTTCCGCTGGGCAGCACCAATTGGTTCGGACCTTGCTTGAACGTTTCCCGGCGGATGGAGTGGCGGGCGACACCTTACAAAAAATTCGTGAATTGCTCGACGAAGACGATGACCGCCAGGCCGAGCGCCGGCAGGTGCTCGAACGACTTTCGACGATTGCTGCGAAACTGAACGAGCCTGCTTCCCGAAAAGCGGCGGAGCAAATCGTAGCAGAGATTACCGAGCGACTTTCGGAGGCGACACGGAATCGGCTCACCGCGTTTCGGCAACTGGCGCAGGGCGACGCCCTGAAGCCTGAAGAACTTGCCGCTTTGGCCCTGAGCGGCTGGCTTATGGGGACCAACCGGGCGATGGATAATCTTCCCGTGGCGCTCTCGCTTGTTGGGGTTCGCGACAATGTCAGCAAGTACCTTGCCGAGAGTGATCTTGCAATCCGAGAATCGCTCTTCCTGGCAATCCGCGATGCGGAAGGGGCGACCGTCGAGCGTGTCGCCGATTTGCTCCGGCTGATGGAACCACCGTTGGAGCTGCCTGCCAACGCGATGATAGGCCCCCGTTGCTATGAACTAATTGCAGGGCAGGGCGAGGGAAGGGTTCGCTATCGTGTTCAGCTTCCGCCGGAGTACGATCCTCTGCGCAGCTACCCGGCGATTGTTACGTTGCCACCGATTGGCGGGGCTGCCGACCGGGCCCTCGACGCGCAGCTCGACTATTGGGCCGGCAGGCGAGTGCCCGACTTTGGTCGTGGCGGCCAGGCAATGCGGCAAGGTTTTATAGTGATTGCCATTGAATGGTCCACGCCCAACCAACTTGGCTATGGTTACACGGCAGGCGAACATGCGGCGGTGCTCATGGCGCTGCGCGATGCGATGCGACGGCTAGCGATCGACTCGGACAGGATTTTTCTGACCGGCCATGGGGCAGGGGGGGATCTCGCTTGGGACGTGGCACTGGCGCATCCGGATGCGTGGGCCGGTGTGTTGCCCATGCTGGCGGTGGCCGATCGATACTGTGGGTGGTACTGGAAAAACGGAGAACACGTCCCCTGGCGTTTGGTTAATGGCGAACTCGATGCGGGCAAAGTCGCGCGTAACAGCCGAGAGTTCGATCGGTATCTTCGCCCTCGCTTTGATACGACAGTGATTGAGTACCGCGGGCGTGGCTACGAACCTTTTAGTGACGAAATCTTGCGAGCGTTTGACTGGATGAGCCGCAAACGGCGTGGCGCGCCTCCCGAAGAGTTCGAGTGCGCCACGATGCGACCTTGGGATAACTATTTTTGGTGGATCGAGGTGGAAGGTTTACCCGAAAAATCGGTGGTGACCCCTGCCGCTTGGCCTCCGAAACGCGGAGTGCGTGCGGCCAAGATTCGTGGACGAAAATACTCGGGCAATAAACTGGGCGTGTTTGCCCGTGTTGATAAGGTGACCGTTTGGCTATCGCCCGATCTGGTCAACTTCGATGAACCGATTGAAATCGAGTGGAATGGGCGACGCCTTACCGAGCGCAACACACAGATCCGCCCTGACCTGCGTGTTTTACTTGAAGATGCCCGCACACGAGCCGACAGGCGGCAGCCTTATTGGGCAAAAGTTGAGTCCCGTTGAGATGCCGCAATTTCTAGCCCGGCTGGCAGGGCGAGGCGCGATTGCGGTAGCCCACCACTTGGGGACGGAACGAAAGCCTCAGGTTCCGGTGACATCAGGCACTTCGCTCGTTGTCGAGTCGAAAACCGTCGGGGAGCAACCGATCAAGCTTGTCGAGCTTGTGTTGATCCGGATTCGCTACATCGACTAAAATAACCGTCATCTCGGGCCCAAACTCGTACAGAAATTGTCGGCACGCTCCGCACGGACCACAACCTCCTTCGGTGACAACGGCGACGGCGACGAGTTGCTTCGCCCCGTCTGCAACGGCCGAGCAGGCGGCGACCCGCTCAGCGCAGATCGTCAGGCCATAAGAGCTGTTTTCTACGTTCACGCCCGTGTAGATACGCCCCTCGTCCGTGAGGACGGCTGCACCGACCAGGAAGTGAGAAAACGGCGCGTAAGCATTCGCACGGATAGCAAGAGCCGCCGCGACCAATTCTTGCTGCTTGGCTTCATCGAGAAGAGTTGTCATACTTCTACCTTAGTTGAGCAAAACCGAAGAGTATCCGACGGTTAGGCGGCGTGCTGTAAAAGTCAGTCGATACGTTCTACGATCAACAGCGGGGCTGGCTGGGGCGTTTCAGCAAGCTGGATTGCGTCGGTGACCAAACGAACCGCTTCGTCGGCCCCCCGCTGATTAACGAAGAGGCGGACCATAGGCTCTCCCGCTTCGACCTTGTCGCCCAAGCGAACCAGCATCTCCAGGCCGACCGTTGGGTCGATCTTGTCCGAAAGGGCACGGCGCCCCCCGCCCAGCTCGATAATCGCTCGGCCAATCCCCTCGGCATCCATCGCCGTGACGACGCCTGTCTGCTTGGCTGTTAGCATTTGCTCCGTGGCACGCGGGCGGGGGGCGTCGAGGTCTCCCTCTTGGGCCCGGACCATCTCGGCAAGTTTTTCACGTGCTGATCCATCGTCGAGCGTCGCCGCAATTTTTGCCTCGCCCTCAGCGGCATTCTCTGCAACACCAGCGAGCGAAAGTAGTTCTCCGCCGAGAGCCACAGTGAGTTCACGCAAATCGGCTGGCCCGTTCCCTTCCAGGCAATCGACCGATTCATCAATTTCGTTTCCGTTGCCAACCATTCGTCCGAGAGGTTGGTTCATGTCGGTCAACAGAGCAACGGTTGCCACGCCCATTTCTTTGCCCGTATCGACGAGCGATCGGGCCAACTGAGCCGCTTGTTCACGCGTCTTCATAAACGCCCCACTGCCGAACTTCACGTCGAGCACCAGTGCATCGAGCCCTTCAGCGAGCTTTTTACTCATGATGCTTGCCGTGATGAGCGGAATCGAGGGGACCGTTGCCGTCACGTCGCGAAGGGCGTAGAGCTTTCGGTCGGCCGGAACGAGTCGTGGCGAAGAGCTACAAATCACACAGCCAACGTCGGTCGCAATTTGCTGGGCCTCTTCAAGATCGTAAGCAACACGATAGCCGGGAATCGCTTCGAGCTTGTCGAGCGTCCCGCCGGTCGCTCCCAGTCCACGTCCCGAGATCATCGGCACTCGCACACCGCAGCAAGCGAGTGCCGGTGCAAGCGGAATCGATGCTTTGTCTCCTATGCCGCCGCTCGAGTGCTTATCCGCATTGGGGGGCCCCGCAGCAAACGAACTCCAATCAAAAACATCGCCGGAGCGGAGCATCGATTTTGTGAGTGCGGCCGTTTCGGAAGTCGTCATACCGTTCAAATAAACGGCCATCGCCCAGGCCGCCATTTGATACTCTTCAACGGCCCCGCTGACATAACCATCGACAAACTCCGCGATCTCGCTTGCGGTTAGTTCCTCGTTGTCACGCTTCTTGGCAATCAAAAAAGAAGGGTTCATGGCGTTTTTATTAGTTGACGAAGGAAATCTTGACAGGATCACAGGATGCAAAAAGATCGACAGGATAAAAATCCTGTTAACCCAAGTAAATCCTGTGATCCTGTCCAGCTTTCTTTTTATCGGAGTTGATTGGAAATAGTCAGGTAGCCGTGTGGATCACCGCTTCGACGATCGAGCGGAGCTTCTCTCCGGCGGAAGCGGCGGCGATGACGACTTCTTCGTGCGTGGTTTCGCCCAGTTGGTCGGGCGAACAGGCGTTGGTAACGGTGCTGATGCCGAGGACTCGCATCCCGGCGTGGCGGGCGGCGATCACTTCCGGCACGGTCGACATGCCGACGGTGTCGCCTCCAAGGCGGCGGACCATGCGGTACTCGGCCCGTGTTTCATAAGTGGGGCCAAGCATGGCGACATAGACGCCCGTGTGGAGGGGGAAGCCGGCTTCGCGTGCCGTTTGCTGGGCTAGTTCGATAAGCTGGGGATCGTAGGGTGCCGACATATCAGGGAAGCGCGGGCCCAGTTCGTCGTCGTTCACTCCCAACAGGGGACTCGTGAACATCAGGTTCATGTGGTCTTCGATCAACATCACATCGCCAACGGCGTAGTGAGGGTTGAGCCCTCCGGCGGCGTTGGACACGATGAGCGTCTCGACGCCCAGCCGCTTCATCACCCAAACCGGAAACGCCGCCTGCCGGGCGGTCCATCCTTCGTACAGATGAAAACGACCTTGCAGGGCGACCACCGTTTTCCCCGCAAGTTGCCCCACAAGAAGCTGGCCCTTGTGACCGGCCGCTGTCGAGCGAGGAAAATGCGGCAACGATTCGTAGGGGAAAGCCACCGGATTCTCAATCCGGTCGCCCAACTCGCCGAGCCCTGAACCAAGGATGATACCCACACGCGGCGCGTCACTGCCAATCGCCGAGCGAATCGGTGCGATGGCTTCGGCAATGGCATTAGAAAGACCGTGCATACATCCCCTATTTCTCTTGGCGCTCTTGGCAATTCTTTACTGAGCCGCTTCATAGTCAAGGATGCCTTCCACCAAAGCGCGCAGTTTGGGCTCGGCGGAGTTGGCGGTGGCGATGATGTCGTTGACGTCGGCGACTTCTAACGCATCGGGCAGGCACATGTCGGTAACGACCGCCATGCCGAAGACACGCATCCCCGCATGAACCGCGACAATCGCTTCAGGAATGGTCGACATACCCACCACGTCGGCACCAATCATCCGTAAGAAACGGTACTCGGCACGGGTCTCAAGGCAGGGGCCCGTCACGGCAACCGATACGCCGCGATGAACCACAAAATCATTCTTCCGGGCGATCCGCTGCCCTTCGTCGAGCAGGACCATGTCGTACGGGGCCGACATGTCCGGAAAACGCGGGCCAAGGCGGTCGTCGTTCACGCCAATCAACGGGTTATCGCCCAGTAGGTTGATATGATCGTCGATCAGCATCACATCGCCCGGTTGGTAGAGAGGGTTCATCCCTCCGGTCGCTTGTGAAACGATCAGTAGGTCGGCCCCCAACGCCTTCATCACTCGTACCGGCAGTGTGATTTGGCTCAGCGGATAGCCCTCATAAAGGTGGAACCGCCCTTCCATGACCAGCACCGGCAGCCCCCGCAACGTGCCGAAGACCAAACGCCCACGGTGGCTCGTGGCGGTTGAGTTGGGGAAGTTGGGGATGTCGGCGTAGTCGAGCGTCGCCTCGACTTTGATCTGCTCAGCAAAGTTGCCGAGGCCCGTGCCAAGAATGATCCCCGCCCGGGGCGTCTTGTCCCATACGGAGCGAATCTTGGCTACCGCTTCCTCAATTTGGTCGAATAAATGCAGCATGGTTGTATTCTTGCGAAGGAAAAAAAAGAAGAATTAGACGCGGATGAACGCGGATCAGGCGGATAAAACGCGGATTTCTTGTCCTCTCATTGAAGCCAGCAAAGAGGTTAAGGCTTCACTTTAATGGCAATCCAATCTTAGTTTTTTAATCCACGCGTCGATCCGCTTGGTCCGCCCAGTATTTCTACACTGCTCCGCGTCTAATTCTTCTTTTAGGTAGTGTATTAGTAAGAACTTTGGGTTTCCGCTTGTTCGCCTTTTTCACCGGCGGCTAGCATCTGTGTGCCGCTGGTGCCGAGACGCGTCGCTCCGAGTTCGACAAGTTTTACAGCGTCGGCGTAAGAGCGGATGCCGCCCGACGCTTTTACTGCGACAGCCGGGCCACAGTGCTTGCGCATCAGGGCAATGTCGTGGGGCGTGGCACCCGTTGACTTCATGTTGCCATCGGCATCTTTGACAAAGCCAAAGCCGGTCGAAGTTTTTACGAATGCCGCACCGGCCGCTTCGCATATCTCGCATAGCTTGATCTTCACTTTGTCGTCGGGCAAAAGTCCCGTTTCGAAGATCACTTTCGTAATAACGCCAGCGCTCTTCGCCGCATCGACCACTGCCTTAATGTCTTCGGCAACGTAATCCCAATCCCCTGCCAGGACGCGGCCAATGTTGACGACCATATCAACTTCCGTCGCCCCATTCGTGCAAGCGGTGAGTGTCTCGGCAACCTTGGTAGCGGTCGAAGTGCCA
>JAJRUA010000379.1 GCA_024278035.1 Planctomycetota bacterium
GAAAGCCGAAAGCGGAAAAACCAACAGGCTTTCCACTTTCGGCTTTATCCGGATTTCGCGCTGGAATTCTACTCGGTTCAAGAAGCTTCGCTCTCGTCGGCAGCTTCTTCAACTTCTTCAGCTTCTTCAGCTTCTTCAACTTCTTCAACTTCTTCAACTTCTTCAACTTCTTTGGCTTCTTTGGCTTCTTCGGCAACGGCTTCTTTTAGCTTGCAGCAACCGGGGGCGCCTTTGTGTAGGTTGCACTTCTTGCACGTTTCGGCGCCTTTGGCACAGCATGACTCGCCGCCTTTGACTTCACCGCAACCAGCACAAAGTACGGCATCGGAGCCGGCCTCGATTTTGCAGCAACCGGGGGCACCCTGGTGCAGGCTGCATTTTTCGCAGGTTTCTGCGCCTTCGGCACAACAGGCTTCCGTGCCTTTGACTTCGCCACATTTTCCGCAGAGAGTGGCCGACTCGTATACGGTTTTCATCACGGTAGGGGCTGCGGCGTCGTTACCAGACGGAGCCTCGCTACAGCCGGCCATCAACAGGGTGGCGATCGAAAGCGTGGCCATGGAAGCAAAAAATTTATTCATCGTAAAACTCCTCGTTAAGTGGGGTGGAAATACTCTGCTTTGTTTGAAAAAAGTTGTAAAAGCGTGAGGCGACTTCGACTTACTCCGAAGGTCCCCAGGGATTGCAATCCCTGGACTTGTTGACGTCTGGAAGTAACAGCATACCCGGGCATTATAGTTTTCTGGCCCGGAAGCTAAGGTGAAATAGATCACACAACCGGGGACTCTTGCAAGCAGTTTGCCATTTTGAACGAAGCAGAAGAAAGCTAACTCAACACATCGCGGGCATCCAAAGCCTTGCGGGAGGCTTCGGCTTCGCTGTCTGCTAGTACCGTAATGTGTCCCATTTTCCGCCCTTGGCGGGCTTCGGCTTTGCCGTAGAGGTGTAGCCGAACGCTCGGGTCGCTTATCGCGGCGACCCAATTGGGTTCGTTTGGTTGCCACAAATGGCCCAGCAAGTTGACCATTGCGGCGGGGACGAGCGGTTCGGACGAACCTAGCGGCAGGCCACAGATCGCACGGACTTGCTGCTCGAATTGTGAAGTCGGACAGGCCTCGATCGTTAGGTGACCTGAGTTGTGCGGCCGAGGAGCAATTTCGTTGACAAGTATGCGGCCATCGGTCGTGAGAAAAAATTCTACACAGATGATTCCCACCACCTCAAGTTTCTCGACAATTGCGCGGCTGATCTCGTTTGCTTCGGTTTGATATTTGCTCAGTTCGGGTGCGGGGTAGATCGAAAAATCAAGGATATGGTTCTCGTGATGGTTCAAAATTGGCCCGTAGCTGACAACCTCCCCTAAGGTCGAACGGGCCACCAGCATCGAGAACTCGCATTCGTAGTCGACCCAACCTTCGCATACCGCGGGTTGCTGTTGCAATTGTTTCCAAGCATCTGCGGCCTGGTCGGGGGTATCGAATTTGGCTTGTCCTTTACCGTCGTAGCCCCAGGCGGTGGTTTTTAATACGGCAGGGGCACCCACGGTTTCGACCGCACCTTGAAGTTCTTCAAGAGTCGCCACGGGCGCAAAAGGCGTGCAGGGAATACCGATCGATTGCAAAAACCGTTTTTCTCGCAGCCTATCCTGGGTGTTATACAGCACTTGCCCTGAGGGCCGAACTGGGGCGAATTGGCTTGCCGTTTCGGTAGCCAAGGCCGGCACGTTTTCAAACTCCAGCGTGACGACGTCTACCGATTTGGCGAATTTTGCGATCGCGTCTGAGTCGTGGTAGTCGGCGACCGTTTCGAACTGGGCGACTTGTCCCGCGGGGCTTTCGGCGTCGGGCGAAAAGACGTGAACTCGGTACCCCATCCGGGCAGCCGCGATGGCAAACATGCGACCGAGTTGGCCGCTGCCAAGAACGCCAAGCGTTGCGCCGGGCAAGATCGTTTTTGTATCGCGATTTGTGGTCGTCATGATAGCGAGTCTTCGCGAACACGCTCGGCTTGCTGCTCGTGAAATTCGTGCAGCTTCTCCCGCAGTTCGGGTCGACTTCCCGCGAGGATACGCACAGCGAGCAAGCCCGCATTTTTGGCTCCTGCGGTTCCGATCGCCATGGTGCCCACGGGCACGCCGCCGGGCATCTGTACGATCGAGAGCAGCGAGTCCATGCCTTTAAGAGCCCGACTTTCGACCGGCACACCGAGCACGGGCAAGACGGTCATCGAAGCGACCATGCCTGGCAAATGGGCCGCGCCCCCTGCGCCGGCAATCACGACTTCCAGGCCACGCGGCTCGGCTGAGCCTGCGTACTCGCTCATCCACGCAGGCGTTCGATGGGCCGATACAATTTGGCACTCATGCACGACGCCGAACTCTTCGAGCACCTCGGCCGCGGCGCGCATCGTTTCCCAATCGCTTTTACTACCCATAATCACGCCAACAAGCGGGGGAGGTTTGGCTGGCATCGAAAAATCCTTGGGGAAAGCAAAGGGGGGAACTCAAGCTGCCATTTTCAATCCTGCCTGGGGAGTTGTCAACGCAGGCAAGCCCGAGGATTGCAATCCCCGGGGGCTTGCGTCTGATTGTTCCGATCAACGCCGCTCGACCGTGGAGCCGTCTTCGATGTTGTCGCCGGGGTGGACTATGACCGTGTCGCCAAGGCTTAGCCCTCCGGTCACCTCGGCCGCGAGCCCATTTTGCAGGCCCAGTTCGACTAGCTGCTCGCGAGCCACGCCGTCGACCACATGGAAAACGGCCCAATCTTCGCCCACGCGAAACAACGCACTCGTTGGCACTTTCAACACTCCTTCGGCCTCAGCTACAATAATGCGAGCCTCCACGCGAAAGCCGTCTCCCAAGGCGATTCGATCCTGTGGCGGATCGACTAGGCTGACGATCACGTTCACCCGCTGCTCCTCGACACCAAGGGTTGAGATTTTGGTAAACGCGGCCGGTTCGACAAGCCGCACCCGACCTTGGAGCGTTTTCTCGCCGCCCCAATGTTCGAGCAACACCAA
>JAJRUA010000380.1 GCA_024278035.1 Planctomycetota bacterium
ACCTGGGATCGCCACTACCATGTGACGCTCCTTTCCGACACACGACTCCGTAAATTGATCGACGAAATAGGCCTCGCGGACGATTTCCGTTGGGTCGAAACCAAGACAGGCTTCTACTCCGACGGCAAGATGCACTCGATGTCTTCGACAATCGAGTTCCTTTCGTTTCCGCCACTCAAACTGATGGAGAAGTTCCGGCTAGGGATGACCATCTTCGGTGCCTCGAAAATCCGCAACTGGCAGCCGATGGAGCGTCTCACCGTGGCCGATTGGCTACTCCGTTGGTCGGGCAAAGGGGCGTTCGAAAAGGTTTGGCTTCCGCTTCTAAAAGCCAAGCTGGGCGATGCTTATAAGACGACCAGCGCAGCGTTTATTTGGGCCCACATCAATCGTATGTACGCCGCCCGCCGCACGGGCCTCAAAAAAGAAATGTTCGGCTACGTCCGCGGTGGCTACGCCCGACTATTGGACCAACTTGCAAAAACGCTTGTCGATGAAGGGGTTTCCATCCGCTGTGGTTCGCCGGTTGCTGAAGCCACGTCCCGCAAGGATGGCCGTGTCGATGTCCGTCTGGCGGATGAAAACCGTCAGCCAGCCGAGACGCTCACCTTTGACCACGTTGCCTTTACGACCCCTTCGTCGGTGATTGCCCGCACGGTGCCACAGCTTTCTGGCGAACAGAAAACGCGACACGAAGGCATTGATTATCTCGGACTTGTCTGTGCTTCGTTGCTCCTCAAGAAACCGATCACCGAATACTACGTTACCAACATCACCGACGAGTGGGTCCCCCTTACCGCCGTGATTGAGATGTCCACGATTGTGGATACCGAGGAACTTGGCGGTCACCATTTGGTTTACTTACCCAAATACGCTCCGGCGGGTGACCCCATTTTCGATAAGTCGGACGACGAGCTTCGCGAAGAGTGGCTCACCGCTCTTGAACGAATGCACCCCCACTTTTCTCGTGACCAAGTCGTGGCGATGCGGTTCTCACGGGTTCGTCAGGTGATGGCCCTGCCGACACTCCGTTACTCGGAACGGCTCCCCGCGATGCAGACCGGTGTGCCAGGCATCTATGCGGTTAACTCGGCCCAGATTCTTAAAGGCAACTTGAACGTCAACGAGACGATCCAAGTGGCCGACGAAGCGATCGCAGGGCCGTTGGCCGAAGCCCTAGCTCAAAAGGCCTGTCCCTCCTCCCCATCGAACGAGGAGGCAGGCCATGGCCAAGCCGACTGCGAGCTTGTCACTCGATCTTGATAACCGGTGGACCTACCTCCGGTCGATGGCCGATCCCGCTTGGCAAGAGCGGCCCAGCTATTTGCCCCAGGTCGTGCCACGCATTCTCGATTTCCTGGGCGAACGAGACCTTCGCTGCACGTTTTTTGTGGTTGGCGATGACCTTACGCGCGACCATGACGCCCGGCAAGTCGAAGCCATCGCCCGAATGGGCCACGAAGTGGGCAACCATAGCCAATCGCACTTGCCTTGGCTCGACGCCTTGCCGCCCGACGAACGTGAGCGAGAAGTCGCTGTGGCGGAAGAGGCCATTCTGCAAGTAACAGGCCACAAGCCGACCGGTTTCCGAGCGCCTGGCTTTAGTTGGTCGCCCGAATTGCTCGAGATGCTCGTCCAGCGCGGCTACGCTTACGACTCCAGCGTCTTTCCGACATTCATCGGCCCGTTGGCGCGGCTTTATGTCAAGCTGAGTGGTTTTAGGAAAAGTGAGCCGAAGGCAGAGGACAGTAGGCCGCAAAGTGAAGCGAGAGAAGAGGCCCCGCCTGAGCAACGCTTTAGCACTTTGGGGGATGCCCTACGCACGCTCCATCCGCACAAGGTCTCCACCCCCGCCGGAGCACTGGTCGAACTACCGGTAACCACCATGCCGCTCAGCCGGGCTCCGATTCACTTTACGTACCTTTCTTTTTTAGCACAAAAATCCCCCGCTGCGGCCCGGGCCTACTGGCGCACCGCTTTGCGATTGTGTCGGCTGCGAGGCGTCGGCCCCTCGCTCTTGCTGCACCCGCTTGATTTTTTAGGAGCCGAAGACGAGCCGAGCTTGTCGCACTTTCCCGGTATGGGGCTCGACCGTGGGACTAAGCTGAATCTTTTGTCCGACGTGCTGGCCTCTCTGGCAGAGGGACGACAAGTCGTTACGCTTGCTGAACACACTGCAAACGGGGTGTAAGGCGAGCGGCAGTTGAAAAGATACCAGCACGACGCGTGAGTGAGTTTTCTGCACACTCGCTTGCGCGTCGTGCTGGTATTCTGGTAAATCCTTACCTGCCGCTCGGCTATCCGCCCGCCCCTGTGTCGGTCCCCATGCCAATGGCCATCATCAACGAAAAAGCGTTGAACGCCGCATGGGCCACCACGCAGGGAGCCAGGCGATGCGTTTGGCGATAGGCATAACCCAAACCGAGGGCCAGCACAAACAGGGGCACAGGGGCGAAGCCTTGCCCCTGATGGGCCAGCGCAAACGCGGCAGAGCTCATCACTACGGGCCACCACGCCCTGGGGGTGCCCGCCTCGGAGGACGCCCCTGCCATTTTCTCTAGCCCACCTTGCAGCATCACGCGGAACGTAAACTCTTCAAACAAGGGAGCCACAATCACAGCCGTTATCCCGGCGGCAAGCATCGCTTCGCCCGTTGGATCGGCGAGCAATTGTTCAAGCGTTGGATGGTGGGTGGGTAGCCCGAAGAGGGAAACTAAAATCATCTGAACCATATAAACTGGTATTAGCGCCGCAATAAAAACTCCGAGGCCTAACAGAAAGTCTCTTCCCAATTGTCGCCCCGATTGAGGCAAGCCAAAGTCTTTTAGTCTGGCGCAAACATTGTTTCGTTGCCAAAGCACAACCATCAGAGCGAGTGCTAGTGAAAGCATTCCAAAAGCCAACGCGTCTGAAAGCGTCACCCCTGCCGGGCGATCGGCTTTCGCCTCGGTTACCCCATAGGTGGAAAGCAAAGCCATGCCAATACAAAACAGGGCAAGGAATGCCCCATCTTTGCCCCACGGCACGGGGCGACGAGGTTCGTAAGAAATCGGCTCTTTGCCATGCCACGCCTGTTGGATCACGCCAATCCAAAGCCCGAGGCTCGCCAGTGTCACGCCCCCCGACACGGTGGCCAACCACTGCGGCAAATCAACCTGTTCAGGCATGGGTAACTTTTGTTTGGGCGGAAGGTTGAAAAAGAAGGAACAACGGAACTACGAAAGAATCAAAGGAAAATTGGAAAGATGGGAAAGGCATCGAGAAACACACCGATTGCGGTCAGTCCTTCTTTAATTCACCCAGCGTCCCTGCCACTGCTGCAACGTACGTCAGGCCCGACCAGATGGTGAAAATCAGACTGATCCAAACGGTGATGTCAACGGCAGTGGGGGTGAGCGTTGTTACTTGCGGCCAGCCGGCAGCGTGCCATGGTGAGATGAGCAGTAGACTCAGCCCCGCCGCGACACATTGCCACACCATTTTCATTTTCCCCAACCATTTTGCGGAGAAGTCCCCCCCGTTCGCTTCCACGAAGCTCCGAAGAACGGTGACCAATAACTCTCTTGTCAAAACAACCACCGCCATCCAAGCCGCGATTCTCGATTCTGGAATTGCCGCCAAAAAAACAAAAGTGCCACAGATCAACAGCTTATCTGCAAGCGGATCGAGCACCCGGCCGATTTGCGTAATTTGATTGAACCGCCGCGCCCACCAGCCATCGACCCAGTCGGTCCCCGCGGCGATGACGAACAGCACCAGCGCCGCCCGATACCAGCCCACCGCCATACAAACAAAGCACATGATCGAAAGATCGATCCGTGCAAGCGTCACCATGTTCGGCACGTTCCAAATCGAACCGACTGGGACGGTGGTTTCGAGTCTCTTCATTTACCTCTCCCGCTTTCTTAAGAAAATCTTGACCGGATTACAGGATCGAAAGGGATTCACAGGAAAAGAAAAGCCGATCCTGTCGATCCTCTTTTAATCCTGTGATCCTGTCCAGCTTCCTTTGCTTTTATCGCGGCTCGGCAATTGCGACCGCTGCTAGGTCGTAGTCCGTCCGGGCGACGATTTCGCATTCGACGATCTGCCCCGGCTGAAGGCCTTCGCCGGTAACGAAGGTGGCGCAGTCGACGTCGGGGGCATCGGCTGCGGAGCGCCCGATCCATGCTCCCGCTTGCCCCTCCATTGGGCCTTCGATGGGTGCGTCGATGAGCACGTCCATGCGGGTGCCGACCTGGGCATCGCCCCAAGCGAACGCCACCTCTTGTTGGATTGCCATCAGTTCGTCCCGGCGAGCTTCTTTTACCTCTTCGGGCACGTGGTTTGGCAACCGAGCGGCGGGCGTGTCGGGTTCAAGCGAATAAGTAAAAACACCGAGACGCTCGAAGCGTTGCTCACGAACAAATTCGCATAGTTCGGCGAACTCTTCGTCCGTTTCACCAGGGAAGCCCGCGATGAGCGTTGTCCGCATCACAAGCCCCGGAATCCGGTCGCGTAGCTTGGCAATCAATTCGCGAGTCGGCCCCGATGCAACCCGGCGTTGCATTCGCTTGAGCATCCGGTCGTTGATATGCTGCAAAGGCATATCCAGATAAGGAATAATTTTTTTGCTCGCAGCAATGGCGTCGATCAATTCGTCCGAAAAATACATCGGGTAGAGATACATGAGCCGAATCCAATCAAGCCCCTCGACTTTTTCGAGTTCCACCAACAGTTCGACCAGCCGTGGCTCGCCGTAAAGGTCCATTCCATAGTAGGTGGTATCCTGGGCGACGACGACCAGTTCTCGCGCTCCATCGGCGGCCAGCTCTTTGGCTTCAGCCACGACTTCTTCGATTGGTTTGGTGGCGTGCTTGCCGCGCATCTTGGGAATCGCACAGAAGGTGCAGAGCCGGTCACACC
>JAJRUA010000381.1 GCA_024278035.1 Planctomycetota bacterium
ACCGGATCGACCACCGCTACGAGTTCCAACGATTCCAATTCCGAGGAGACGTTGGCATGGTAGCCACCCAATTTGCCCGCACCAATAACAGCCAAACGAAGACGTGACATGGGTTCTCTTTCCTGAAAATCACTGGGAAAAACGAATTGGACGCAGATGAACGCGGATTAGGCGGATAAAGCGCAGATTAAAAAACATTCGTAAAGGAGGGGGGAATTGAAACGCGACTATTTCGAAAAACGTGAGTAAGGAAAAGAACTACAACGACCGTTTAATCGGCGAAAATCTATCTTTTTCCGCGTCTAATTCTTTCTTAGGCGGCCAGCCGGATGTCGCGACCGCGACCGTGGCGTCCGTCCGATTGCTGCTGGATAAATCCGAAGAGGTCTTCGACGGACGGCGTTATTTTGTTCGCACTCCCCAGAACGTCCTTTGCCGCTTGAAGGCCCACTTTGGACCGATAAAGCAAGCGATGCGCCTCGGCCAAGCAATCGACGTCGGTCGTATCGAAATGGTTACGTTTGAGAGCGACGATGTTAATGCAGCGGGGCCGAGCTGGTGAACCTTCGCACAGCATGAAGGGGGGCACATCGTGCAACACGCGGCTTAGCCCGCTGATAAAACTAAAGCTGCCAATCGTTGCATAATGATGAATCACCACGGCACCAGAGATCGACGCCCGATCATGAACATGAACATGCCCGCCCATGAGCGTTGAGTTCGCGATGATAATGTGGTTGCCCAACTGGCAGTCGTGGGCGACGTGCGTGCATGCCATCAGCAAATTGTTGTTCCCAATACGGGTGACGCCCTCTTCTTTTTCCGAAGCACGATTGACGGTCACGCCTTCGCGAAAGACGTTGTCATCACCAATCACCACACACGTGTCGGCTCCGCCGTAGCTAATGTCTTGCGGCTCGGCCCCAATCACGCTGTTCGCATAGACGACATTGTCACGCCCCATCGTGACACGCCCCATCAGCGTTACCGAATTGAGAAGTCGCGTGCCGGCACCAATTTTCACATTGGGGCCAACAACACAGAACGGACCAATCTCGACATCTTCCGCAAGCTGGGCCTTCGGATCGACCCAAGCGTTCGTCGCGATTTTTGTTCCCATAACAGTTTTCCCACAACAACGGCCTTCTTGGCCATAAGAAAGGCCCTTAGGCCGTACGGCGAAAAGATTGATTATTCGGATGGCTTGCAAGCAGCGCTTCGACCAAATCCCCATTCAGGCGGTGTCCACTACAACAAGCGACAACGTGGCCAGCGATCGGTCTTCCGGCTAGCGTCAAATCGCCCACCACATCCAGTATCTTGTGCCTTACGCACTCGTCGGCAAAACGAAGCCGGTTGTCGATCGGTTGGCGATCCTCTTCCTCTTGGATCGAGTCTCTAAAAATCATCAAGTCCTGCGCCGTTACATGCGAACCTAGCCCTTGCGACACGAGCGCCGCCGCTTCGGACTCCAGCAAAAAAGTCCGTGCCGGCGCAATATCATTTCGGAAGGCGTGCTGCGTCAGGTCAACAACAAGCCACTGGCGGCCAACGGGCGAGTCGTCCCCGTAATCCAAGCGGTATTCGATGGTCAAACCTCCGGCAAGCGGCGGACGCGCTTCGATCCAGTTCTGATCGTCACCACAACGAATCGGCTTCTGAACCGTAAGTGTCCGAGCAACCGCTCCCTGCTCCACTAGGCCAACCCCTTCAATCGCTTCGACAAACGCTAATGCTGAGCCATCGAAGGCGGGCATCTCTGCCGAGGTGACGCCAATCTCACAATTATCAACTCCAAGACCCGCGAGCGAGGCGAGCACATGCTCAACCATCGACACTTCGTCACCCGCGGGATTCGCAAGAACCGTTCGGCGGCTGGCTGGCTGGCGACGGGCGACATTGACAATGATCGGCCCAGAGTCTTTCTCTGTTGCAAGATCGTCACGCACGAAGAAGAGCCCACTGTCGGGCGAAGCTGGGCGAAACTCCACCTGAGTCGCACTCCCTGACCAATAACCTCGGCCCGTAACGGCAGCGGGGCGGACAAGCGTACGTTGAAGACGCGGAGGCGTCATTGAAAAAAGCTCCCGAGCGAGGGATAGCGTCCGTGGTGGACTAAATCGCAACGACCTAATAACACAAGAAAGAACCAAAAGGACCGAGGGCGACACGCCTGCGGCGCGTCGCCCTCTGCCCAAAAAAATCAACGACGCGCTGGCTGAGCGGGGCGGGTCGCTTGTTGGGTTCCGCTACGGTTCAACAGAGACAGAACATCGGGCGTGATATCGATTCGGTTCTGAAAGTGAACCGCTTTGTTGATCGAGCGAAGGATGCTTTCACGATTCAAAGGATCGGCATCATCTCCATTAAAACGAAGCACAAGGCCAATGCCTTGCCGCTCAGCATAGTATTTGATGGCCTCACCGACCTCAACGTAGGTATCGTAATAGATTTTCGCTTCTTGTTCGACCAAGGCCTTCCGTTTTTGCGTGACTTCGACCTGAAGGCCAGCCTTCATCTTAACGACCTGTTCATCTAGCCGTTTGAAGTCGGGCGTGCCAGGCTTGAACTGTTGTTTTTGCTCTTCGGCAGCAATGATTTTCTGTTGCTGGCCTTTGAGTTCCGTATCAACCGCCTGAAAGTTCCCTTTCATACCGTCCATCGAATCGCGGAACTTCTGATGATTCTTAAAGATGTAGTTGATGTCGATAACCGCGACACCATACTTCTTAGCATTCGAGCTTGCTTGACTTTGGGCGAAAGCCGTGCCAGTGGCAAAGACCACCGACAGGGCCACAACAGCGGCAGTTACCTGGATTTTCACGACAGCACTCCTTGCGGGATAGTTTGGTCTTCCGTGACCGGTTGGATTTTAGAAACGCCCAAACGACAGCGCACCCCAAACAAAACGGGAAGGCGCGCCACAAAATCAGACGATCCGGTTAGCGGGCAGCATTGTGCCGATAACGGGCGGCGGCGTAAAGGCCATTTATTCGGCCAATATAATTAGGGGTGCAGTCTGCCCTTTGCGCGAGATGCATGTTTTCGAGTAGAAGTGAAAAAACAGCGTTTTTGGAACGATTGAATCTTCACCTTCCTTGAGTTAGCGTTTTTTTAGCGGTTCTTTTCCTTACTTTCCTTCTTCTTTGTGCCCTTCGTGGCTTTGTGGTTCAGCTTTTCGTCGTTCCGTTGTGGTTCAAATACCTAAAGCCAACCGCGGCAACAGGTTCGGAAGGATTCGTCCGTACACTACATCGGACTTTGCAATCGTCCTAAACCGAGGGGTGGAAACTCGATCGCTGAACGGTTAGCTTCGCGGATGATGACGTGCTCCTGGGGGGAAAGGCCTTTAGCAAACCAAATCAAACCCCAGTACGCCGCCCTTCTCAAGGTGACTCATCCACAGGTTTCTGTTGTACCTCGTGACAGAAACCGTAACGGCCCCAATAATCCTGTTTATGCCCGCCTCCATCCTACCCCAACGATCGCCCCCCCCTTCCTTCGCCAGCGGATTGGCCGTTCGGGGGATGCTGTGGTCACTCGGATTGCACATTACGGCATTTGCGGCCACCTCGGCTTGGTGGTCTCGTCCCATGGCTCCCGATAGCGAGGCCCTCTTCGTCGGATACCGCTATGCCGCGCCGATTGAAGCGAGTTTTTCGGCGTTGCCCGCTGAACAGAAAATCGAAGTCGTGCTAGAGCTTGAAACGGCCTCTCCCCTGATGGATTTGCCTGTCGTCGATCGATCTCTGTTGCAACACGAGTTGGTCGTCGCCCCCCCTGATTTGCACCCGACCGCTTTGGAATTGCCGGAGCCCCCTCTCCAGGAGGAGCCCGCCAGCGAGATTCCTCAAGTCGCTCAACCAGTCGCTCAACCTCCCGCTCCCGAAGCAGCTTCAGCTAAGGAACAATTTGTGGGCGTGGAAGACCGGGTGCCGCCCGATCTCTCTAAGAACCCCCCACCCACCTACCCTGCCGAGGCGATCCGTAGGCACCTG
>JAJRUA010000382.1 GCA_024278035.1 Planctomycetota bacterium
GCGATAAAAGGAGCCAGAACGGACATCGACAGGGGACTGCTCATCACAACCAACAGTCCCGCCGACAGACCTAGCCAAGCGAGCACCATCCCCTCTTCAACCCAAAATCGCATCACCCCCCTAAACATTCCGAAGCGAGGAGGATCGGCACGCCCCCGTTTTCGCTTTCCGTTCTCTTCGCTAAGTGACCGGTAGCCAAGCGGGGGACGCTTGATCGCCTCTTCGTACAGATCGGTCTGCAAGGTGGGAGAAGGGGGCTCACTCGGGGCAACCGCGTAGCCGGGATCGTCCTTGGCGACCCGTTCTATTTTTCGCTTCTTCTTCGGTCGTTGGACCCTCGTTTTCGTGAGACAGTCGGGACAAGTCAACGAGGAGCCGATCGCCGATTCCTCAGCACGCATCAAGGTTTGGCAAACGGTGCATTCCACATCGATGTACGTCGGCTGGGCCGCCAGCAAATCCGCCGCCCACGGCTGGTCTTCGCCCCCGTAGACTTCGTACTGACGCCCCTCCATCGCTGCGGGTGGTTTTTTTATTTCCTTCGGCTTGGGCGCTTGGACCACGGTCAGCGTATGGCAGTCGGGGCATTGAACGCGCTTGCCGACATAGCGAGGCCGAACGTACATTCGCGTATTACAAAGTCGGCAATCAACGCCCACCATGTCGGAGAAATCGGTGGTATCCGCGGCCGCTTCGGTCTTTGCTGGTACAACGATACGCATCTGGCACTTAGGGCAATCGCTCGACCGCCCCACATGTGCCACCGAAGCCGTAAAGCGACGCCGACACCCGGGGCAACGGAACCGAATCTCTGTCGCATCGTCGGGAGGAATCTCATCCGCCATCACCCGTGTCCCCTTAGCCGATGTAGGGTGATAAGAAAGTAAGAAAAGAGAGCCGCTAAGAAACGCTAATATCCCAGACGGATCAAAAGGGCCTCGCAGGGCAATCTACTAGACGATAAAGGGACAGGGGATGTTGGAGCTAGGGGGATAACAGCAGGACGATTGCAAAGTCCGATGTGATCTACAGTCGAATCCTCCCGAACCTGTTGCCACAGTTGGCTTTAGCTGCCCCGAAGAGGGAATCACGACGGAACGACAAAAAGCTGAACCACAAAGCCACGAAGGACACAAAGAAAGTGGGGAACCGCTAAGGAACGCTAACACAAATGTGCTTGCAGTTCAGCTTTTCGTTATTCCGTTCTACCGTGGTTCCCCTAGGGAGCTTTTATCGGGGGCCCGTGATCTAGAAAACCAACGCCCCGCCGCTCGCCTGGTGGCTGTATTGTTTCGCCAATCGGCATACGTCGAACGTGAAAAAAGAAATCGGGGTCCAAATCACAAAATTTCACCAAATAGCTTTGACATGCCCCCGGAAAACCGGGTATCTCTTAGGGTGTCGCAGCGAGGTGACAGCTCAGGTCAACCCGAATCGAGGGAACCGAGCCTCTCCCTTGGGCGACTAACCCTTATCCCGTGCAAGTGGTGCTCGCCAGAGCGGCTTGCAAGTCTCGTCACAGAAAAACTAAGGCCGACCAAGACAAAAGAGTCGGCAAAGGAGTCTGACTTAACTTTCAGGTTCGTTGTTATTGACCCGTCCGAGTCCTGGCCCCGTCGCAACCGCGGCGTAGGTCACCAGCAAGTTGGGCGAGATGACGGCGGCCAGCCGAAACCCGCTTATAGCTAAATCCGCGATCCGTTTAGAGTCGAGCCGACCCGCCAACCGCTCCGCAGCGTTTGGCGACTGAACCAGAGTCGCTCGTCTGCCATCAGCCAAGGCTTGGCGCGGAAGGCCGTGAGAGGGAGTCGAGGTGCCGTCGTTGTCCGCATTCCTATCCAGCCCTTTTTATTAGGGCGCACTCGTTTTCTAGGAGTCTTTGTTACTTCTTTTTGCGGCTGTTTGTTAGGTTTTAACTTCTTAACCCCAAGCCCGTTGCGTGGTGCCGTCATAGTCGGTGCGCCACGCAGCGGGCTTTTTTGATTATAAGCTCGCCGTGGTCGGGGACGACACGGCTCCCACTGGGTGTTCGACGTAGCTCTCATGAAAGGCGATCGGGTGCTATGATGCGGGGCGTCTTTGTTGCCGTATTGGGTTGCCGTATTGTTTTTTTCGTCTTTGTATGCCTGAGCTCACGACATTCGTGTTTACCGATTTGGTCGGCTCGGTCGATCTGAAGGGGCGTATGCCTGGCCCCGATGCGGCGGCGCGCGACGAGGCGTACGTTCGGCTCGTTCTTACGCCCCATCGAGAACGCATTGAAGCACGACTAGCCGAACATGGCGGGCGGGTCGTTTCAACAGCAGGCGATGGGCATTTTCTTGCGTTTAGCGATACGAGCCGGGCGGCGCTGTGGGCCATTGAAACCCAGAGGAGCCATGCCCGTCCGTTGGCTGAAGGCGAGTTGGCTGAAAACCGGGTGCGGGTCCGTATGGGGCTCCACATCGGGCCGCCGCAAACCGACCCGGACGATCCGAACAATTACATCGGCCGAGCGGTGGACTACGCCGCTCGGCTGGCCGACTATGCCGCGGCGGAGCAAATTTTGGCGTCGCGTTCGGCAGCGTCGTTGCTGGAAGATGCGGGGCTGGCCGATGTTGCGCTCCATTCACACGGCCTGCGAGAGCTTCGCGGCATCGGCGATGTCGAACTGTTTGAGGTGGTCTACGCCAACCGCCAGCCGACGGAACCTCGCAAGCTGAAGGGGGAGAAGCCCGATCGACGGACGTGGACCGTCCTGCCGGCGACGATGGGGCTCACCGAATACGGCGCTTCGTTATCGTCGGCTGCTGCTCCGCCGTTGACCGCGCAAGTTCCTCCCGCCAAGCAGCTTGGGAATTATGAACTGGGCGAACGGATTGGTGCCGGGGGGATGGGCATCGTCTATCGGGCCCGGCATAAGCTCTTCGGACGGACCCGAGCGGTGAAAGTCATCAAGCCTGAGTTGGTCGCAGCAGGAGGCGAATCGATCGTCCGTCGGTTTTATCAAGAAGTCAAAGCGACGGGTGCCCTTGAGCATCCCAACCTTGTGGTGGCGATCGACTCTTCCGCTCCGGGCGACGATCAGCACTATCTGGTGATGGAATACATCGACGGCGTGGGGCTCGATCAGGTGCTTCTGGCCGAGGGACGACTCGCCAGGGAGGACGCCTGTGAAATCGCTCGCCAAGCGGCTTTTGGGCTAGAGCACCTGTACCAGCAGGGCCTTGTCCATCGCGACGTGAAACCCTCAAACTTGATGCTGACGCTCGTTGCGGATCCCCAGGGATCGACCTTTTCAGGGAAAGATTTCGATACGGAATCGCCCATGCGTCCAGTAGCGAAGCTGATGGACCTGGGGTTGGCACTACTAACAACAGGCGACCAACAGCGGGTGACCCAGATGAATCAGGGGGGCATGGGGACGGGCCACTACATGTCGCCCGAACAGTGGCGGACGACTTCGGTTGATATTCGGGCTGATATTTATAGTTTGGGTTGTACGCTGTACCACTTGCTAAGTGGCGAGCCGCCGTTTGCCGATTCGGACCTTCGCCCGGAGAAGGCACATCAGCGGGAGCCGTTGCCCAGGCTCGAACGGGCCGAAGGGGTCCCGGCGGCGCTGGCCGACCTGCTCAACCGCATGATGGCCAAACGGCCCGAAGACCGGCCACAATCGCCGCTGGAAGTCGCGCGGGTGCTGACGCCCTTGGCCGAAGGACACCGTGTGGCGGAGCTGATCGAACGGTGCCGCCAAGCGAAAGGGAAGCCAAGCATGGCCACGACGCATCGCGCGCCCCGGTGGGATGCGTCGGGCGATACGCGAACCTCGCCTCGGGCCGATGGCATTCGAGACGGCGAGGGAAGCCAGGGTTCCACCCTGGCGGGCAAAGTTCGCTGGTTGGCGCCGAGCGCCCTGCTGGTGGTAGCCCTTGTGGCGGCCAGCCTGTTTGCTTGGATGGCCAACGAACGGCGTCAGCAGACGCTCGGCATCCATCGACGGAGCCTGACAAGCAGTTCCCAACTTGCCGCTGACCTGATGGCAGAGCAGATTGAGAAACGCTTTCGAGCCCTTGAAGGTTTGGCAAAGCAATCGAAAATTGCCGACTGGTTAATCGCGATTCGGGCCGACGCCGAGAACGCAGAAAAAACCAAGAGCCAAGAAGCCTACCGCTCTTTGCAATCTTGGATCGATAACCAAAAGTTACAAAACGATGAGCTATTCAACTCTAGCAGTTGGTTCCTCACGGACGACGCGGGTATTCAAGTAGCCCGATCTCCGAAATCGGACAGCATTGGTAAAAGCTATGCTCATCGAGATTATTTCCATGGAGAACTGGAGCCGGATGAAAAAGAGACCGGAGATCAGCCCCCTGCGCCGATTGATCGCTCGCATCAGTCCACCGTTTACCGAAGCTCAAGCACCGGTGCCTTAAAAGTCGCGTTCTCGGTCCCCGTTTTTGCGAGCGATCGGTCGAGACAAGTCGTTGGGGTGTTAGCCATGTCGGTCTCGCTGGGGGAGTTCACCGCGTTGCGCAAGACCGAGCGTGCCCTTGAGCCAATCGACCATGGAGGAAAACCAATCGAGATCGTCTTGGCCGACACCTCGGTCGATTACACCGAAGGCGAAGCCAAGCGAGGCCTGATTCTGCACCACCGCGACCTGGAACGTTTTCCATCCGAAACCCCTTTCCGGCTGCCGGAAGCCTTACTCAAAGAGGTTCAGAAATCAAGAAAGAGTCACTTTCTTGGGGAATATGGCGATCTGTTCGGGCGGACGGCACGGCCGTACTGGGGGGCCTCGGCGCCGATTGTGATTAGTAATCAGCGTGAGAAACGGACCACTAATTGGGTGATTATTGCTCAAGAACCGTTGCCTTATTGATGTTTGCGATAGCACTTTACGCTCCCACGTTCACCTTGCAAAAAACAACCAATCGGTTGGTTGCTCATCCACCAGCTCGTTATCGTACGTCACCGGTTCAACGCGGACCTCTTCAAAGACTTCGCGCAATGCGTCGGCAAATGGGGAACTCTCGGCGTAGGACCAGACGGCCAAAACGCCGCCGGGGGCTAAATGTTTGGCTCTTCACCAAAATCGGTGGGTAAATCGAGGATATAACCGCAAGTTCAGCAGGTACTGGCCGTAGGGATCCTAAAAAAAACACGGCTGAGAGTTTTCCGGTAAGGATGTAGTTGCGGGGGCCTTAAAAGGGGACATTCTAC
>JAJRUA010000383.1 GCA_024278035.1 Planctomycetota bacterium
GACCTAAGCCTCTGTTCGTTCGTCTGTGCCAGCAAAGGCGAGTACGGCCCGATGCTGAGAGAGTGTCTGACAATGGTCGAGCGAGACGGATAAGGAAGTGAGTAGGGAGTTGCTAGTTGCTAGACGCTAGTTACTTTTTTTGGAATCTATTGCCTAGCGCCTAGCAACTAACTAACTAGCGCCCAAAACATGAAATTTCTTCGCAAACAGCTCGACATGGCCGAGCCTCTTTTTAAGGAAGGGGGCAAGCTTGAAAAGCTTTATCCTCTTTATGAGGCAAAGGACACCTTCCTCTTCACGCCTGGAGAGGTAACCCAGGGGCCGACGCACGTCCGTGATGCGATCGAAATGAAGCGGATGATGTCGACCGTCATCTTTGCGCTCCTCCCCTGCATCTTGATGGCCTTCTACAACACGGGCTATCAGGCCAACCTAGCGATTGCTGAACAGGGGGCATCGCCGATTACGGACTCAATCACCGGCCTCGGCTTTATTGATCGTGAACAGATCATGGCGGCTTTGCAGCCCTACGGGATTTCGCACGATCCACATAGCTGTTTGTCGAACTTGGTGTACGGCTTGCTTTGGTTTTTGCCGGTCTACATTGTGACGATGGCGGTTGGCGGCATCTGTGAATTGGTCTTTGCGATTGTTCGCGGGCATGAAATCAATGAAGGATTTCTTGTAACAGGTATGCTTTTTCCGCTAACGCTGCCTCCTTCGATTCCGCTTTGGCAGGTGGCCGTCGGTATTGCGTTTGGTGTGGTCGTTGGCAAGGAAATTTTTGGCGGGACGGGCAAAAACTTCTTGAACCCAGCGCTCACCGCTCGGGCGTTCCTTTACTTCTCCCATGCGGCATTTATGTCGGGTGATAAGGTTTGGACCGCCGTGGATGGATACACTAGTGCAACGACCCTCACCGGCATGGCCGCTGCCTCGGTGGGGACTTCGCCCGAAGCGGCTTCGACGCTGGGCTCCAGCTTCATGGATTGCTTTCTTGGCTTCACACCCGGTTCGATGGGCGAAACTTCGGCCCTTTGTTGCCTTATTGGCGCCGTCGTGCTGATTCTCTCGGGCATTGGCTCATGGCGAATCATGGTTGGCGCAACGGCAGGGGCCCTGGTGATGAGCTCCTTGCTCTACGCCTTCCGTGAGAACGCAGAGAATGTGATGTTCCACTTACCCCCCTGGTGGCACTTGGTAACGGGAGGCTTTGCCTTTGGCGTGGTCTTCATGGCGACCGACCCTGTGTCGGCCTCGATGACCGAGACCGGCAAGTGGTGGTACGGTGCCCTGATTGGTGTAATGACGATTTTAGTTCGTGTGATCAACCCGGCGTTTGCTGAGGGAATTATGTTGGCGATTTTATTCGGCAACGTGATGGCCCCGCTGATTGATTACAGTGTGATTCAGGCCAATGTAAAACGGAGGGCTGCTCGTTATGCCGCATCGTGATAGTGTGCTGGGCACCTTTTTGGTGGCCCTCGTCTTATGCCTTGTTTGTTCTACCTTGGTCGCCTTCACGGCGGTGCAACTCAAGCCGAGGCAAGAGTACAACAAAGAACTCGACCGTAAGAAAAACATCCTGCTCTCCGCCGGACTGTGTAAGAAGAACGCGTCTGCAAAGGAAGTCGATTCCATTTACGAGGAAACAATCGTTGCGAAGCTGGTGAACCTCGAAACGGGCGGGTTGGCTGGCGAAGACGTTGTGGCTGAAACCTACGACGCGAAGAAAGCGGCCAACGATAAAGAGCTTCAAGTGGAGATTCAACCTGCTGGATCTCTGCCGGGGCTCAAGTACCGAGAACCGTATGCCTTCGTCTACGAGATACAAAAAGAAGGCCAAACAGACGGCTACATTCTTCCCATTTATGGCAAGGGACTCTGGTCCACGCTGTATGGCTTTATCGCCCTGCAGGCAGATCGTCAGACGGTGCGCGGCATCACGTTCTACTCTCACGCCGAGACTCCTGGCTTGGGGGGCGAAGTCGATAACCCTCGCTGGAAAGCCCTTTGGTCGGAGAAACAAGCCTACGACGAGAACGGCGACGTCGCCCTAACGGTCCTCAAAGGCAAAGCGGCAACCGAAGACACGCACGCTGTCGATGGTCTCTCCGGCGCAACGATCACGACCAAAGGCGTTGATCACCTCGTGAAATACTGGCTGGGGCCCGATGCCTTTGGCCGTTATTTATCAAAGCAGTAAAAGAGACTCTCTTACAGACTTATAGAGATTAAAATGGCAGCTCCCAAAGTAAAAGAAGTTCTGCTCAAGCCGATCTTCAACGACAATCCGATCGCTCTTCAAGTGCTAGGCATTTGTTCAGCGCTCGCTGTGACGACCAAGCTCGAAACGTCCGTCATCATGGCCGTCGCCGTGCTCGCTGTAACGGCTTGTTCCAACGCGGCGGTGAGCGCGATCCGGCATTTCATTCCAAGCAGCATTCGAATTATCGTCCAAATGACGATCATCGCATCGCTTGTGATCGTTGTGGATCAAATCCTACAAGCCTATGCCTACGAAGCCTCAAAGACGATGAGTGTTTTCGTAGGACTCATTATCACCAACTGCATTGTGATGGGCCGAGCCGAAGCGTTTGCGATGAAGAACCCGCCGTTGCTTTCGTTCTTTGACGGAATCGGTAATTCTTTAGGCTACGGCTTGATTTTAATTTTGGTCGGGTTTTTTCGCGAACTGCTGGGCTCTGGCAAGCTGTTTGGCCAAGAGATTCTACCGCTCATTTCTGAAGGAGGGTGGTACGAGCCGAACGGCCTGATGTTGCTACCGCCCAGCGCGTTTTTCATCATCGGCGGCCTGATTTGGCTCCTTCGGACCTGGAAGCCCGATCAAGTTGAACACAATGGATAAAAAACGGGCTCCAGGCGAGCGGGCGGGCGTCAGCCCCCCGATCTTTGCATTGGCCGCCAAATAGAAACGACGACCGATGAAAGCCCAGCGAAGTAACCGACCTAACCAATTAACAACCGTTCCAATTCATTCACACGCCGCCCACGAAGGGCCCTCCCATGGAACACCACTTAGAAATTTTCCTGAAGTCGATCTTTAGCGAGAACCTAGCACTCGCCTTCTTCTTGGGTATGTGTACGTTTCTGGCGGTGTCTAAGAACGTAAAGACAGCTATCGGTTTGGGCATTGCAGTGATTGTCATCATGACGCTCACGATTCCCGCCAATAATTTGCTTTATACTTACCTGCTGAAGGAGGGAGCCCTCTCCTGGCTTGGCCCGGACTACGCCGAGGTGAACCTCGATTTCCTTGGGCTCATTTCGTACATCGGTACGATTGCCGCGATGGTGCAAATTTTAGAGATGACGCTAGATCGCTTTTTTCCTGCTCTCTACAACGCCCTAGGCATCTTCCTGCCGCTGATCACAGTGAACTGTGCCATCTTAGGTGGTTCACTCTTTATGGTGGAACGGAATTACAACTTCGCCGAAAGCTGTACCTATGGTTTTGGTGCCGGTGTGGGCTGGGCTTTGGCGATTGCTGCCCTAGCAGGCATACGTGAAAAAATGCGTTACAGCAACGTGCCGGACGGACTGAAAGGACTTGGCATTACGTTCATGACCGTGGGCCTGATGGCCCTTGCTTTCATGGCATTCGGCGGGATGTAGAAAGTCGTTGGCGGTCGGCAGTGGGTAGTAAAGAAGATTACAACTAGGTTTGTGTGACAACGGTGTTTTCCGTAATCCACATTCCGCATTCGACATTGAGATCATGGTCATTTTTCTTGGCGTTTTGATGTTCACGTTGGTGGTGCTTGCCCTTGTGGCAATCATCCTGGCGGCGAAAAGCCAACTCGTAGCAACGGGGCCGGTGGATATCTTGGTCAACGATCAGAAGACGATCACCATCCCGGCAGGCGGCAAGCTGCTCAATGCGCTGTCCGACGAGGGGATCTTTGTCTCAAGTGCTTGTGGCGGTGGCGGCACGTGCGCCCAGTGCGAAGTGAAAGTGCTTGAGGGGGGGGGGGACATCCTTCCCACCGAAGAAGCCCACATTTCCAAAAAAGAGGCCAAAGAGGGGTGCCGCCTTGCCTGTCAGGTAGCGGTCAAGCAGAACATGACGATCGAGGTGCCACCCGAAGCGTTCGACACGAAGAAGTGGGAATGCGAGGTCATCTCCAACAACAACGTTGCGACCTTTATCAAAGAGTTTCTTATCCGTTTGCCCGAAGGGGAAGATGTCGCCTTCAAAGCGGGGGGCTACATTCAGATCGAATGTCCGCCGCATGTTGCCGAATACAAAGACTTCGACATAGACGAAGAGTACCGAGAAGATTGGGATAAATACAACGTCTGGCGTTACGTATCGAAGGTGGACGAGCCGGTGATTCGTGCCTACTCCATGGCCAACTACCCGGGCGAGAAGGGCATTATTATGCTCAACATTCGCGTCGCCAGCCCTCCGCCCCGCGCCCCCGAAGGGACGCCCCCTGGGAAAATGTCAAGCTACATCTTCAGTCGCAAGCCGGGCGACAAAGTGACCATCTCTGGCCCCTACGGCGAGTTCTTTATCAAAGATACCGACGCCGAAATGGTTTACATCGGCGGGGGCGCAGGTATGGCACCGCTACGGAGCCACATCTTTGAGCTGTTCAAGAACCTCAAAACGGGCCGCAAAGTGACCTATTGGTACGGTGGCCGCAGCCTGCGTGAATTGTTCTATGTGGATCAATTCCGTGAAATCGAAAAGGAGTTCCCCAACTTCAAGTTTCACATTGCCCTCTCCGAACCTCAACCCGAAGACAACTGGGACGGCTACGTCGGCTTTATCCATCAGGTACTGCACGACCATTACCTGAAGGACCACCCGGCGCCTGAGGATATCGAGTACTATATCTGTGGCCCCCCGATGATGAACGCCGCCGTCTTCGGGCTGCTGGATGAACTGGGTGTTGAAAAAGAAAACATCGCGTTCGACGACTTTGGCGGTTAAGTTTTTTTTAACCACCAAGGATTAGAGCCACGGGTAACATGGATTTCACGGATCCCTTTATCCGTGCCGTCTGTACAATCCGTGGTTCTTTATTCTGTGCCATGCTGTGTTAAGGCGATTTCTGTTTCTGCTCTGCTTTGTAACGCTCTGCGTCGCTCTCATGCGGTTCGGTTTGAGTCAGCCGAAGCCTGCCGAACCAACCCCGGAATTGGTGGTGCGTTCTTGTGCAGGCCCAACGATGGGGACGCGCTATCGCGTTAGCTTTGTCAGCGA
>JAJRUA010000384.1 GCA_024278035.1 Planctomycetota bacterium
AAAAAAACAAAAAAGCAGCAAGTATCGGGGAGCTAACGCTCCACCGCTCGCCGGATCGCCCCGTTAGTCGGCGAGCTTGCCGGCGATGATCGACGCGTTGTGGCCGCCAAACCCGAAGCTGTTGCTCATGATGATGTTCAGCTCGCGTTCCCTCGGCTCGTTGGGCGTGTAATCGAGGTCGCACTCCGGGTCGGGCGTCGAGAGATTGATCGTCGGCGGAATCACGCTGTTCTCAATCGCTTTGAGCGAGAGGATCAATTCCACCCCGCCGCTCGCTCCCAGCAAATGCCCAAGCTGGCTCTTGGTGCTGGAGACACTCAACTTGTAAGCGTGGTCGCCGTAAACGTTCTTGATAGCGGTTGTCTCGGCTTTGTCACCCAGGGGCGTGCTCGTGCCGTGGGCGTTGATGTAATCGACCCGCTCAGGATCAATCTTTGCGTTACGAAGGGCACAAGACATCGCCCGGGCGGCGCCCGTTCCTTCAGCGTTAGGCTGAGTGATATGGCCTCCGTCGCCGCTCGCTCCAAAGCCGAGTATCTCGCCGTAAATGTGAGCGCCGCGCGCCTTGGCGTGTTCCAGTTCTTCCAGCACAAGCAGCCCTGCTCCTTCGGAAAGAACAAACCCGTCGCGGTCCAAATCAAAAGGTCGGCTTGCGCCCTGAGGGTCGTCGTGACGACTCGACAAGGCCCGCATGTTCGCAAACCCGGCGCTACCCATGGGGGTACACGCCGCCTCGCTGCCGCCGGAAATCATCACGTCGGCATCGTCGTACTGGATCGCACGAAAGGCGTCGCCCAGGGCGTTCGTTGCACTGGCACAAGCCGTGACGACCCCATGGTTCGGACCGCGTAGACCGTAGCGAATCGAGACGTGTGCGCTCGCGGCGTTGAGAATCAACTTGGGGATGGTGAAGGCCGACACTTTGTCGGGCCCCTTGGTGAGGAGCCGCTCGACTTGGGTCTCAATTTCATTGAGTCCCCCAATGCCTGAGCCAAGGATAACGCCGCATCGGAAGAGGTCTTCCTTGGAGAAATCGAGCCCCGAGTCGTTCACGGCATCGATACCGGCGACCATGGCAAACTGCGAAAAACGATCAAGCCGCTTGGCTTCTTTACGCTCGACGTAGCCTTCGGTGTCCCAGTCGTAAATGTCACCGCCAAAACGCACCTTGTGTCGGGACGTATCGAAGATGCGCATGGCATGGATGCCGCTACGTCCAGCCAAGACCGCGTCCCACAACTCGTTGACTTTGAGGGCTAACGAAGTGACGGCTCCCATTCCGGTGACGACGACGCGTCGTTTCATAACAAAACTCTCTCTCGGCGTTGGTCGGCAAGGTATTCGCCGGCAGAATCGCGCCAGCAGAATCTCAGGTAGTATCGTTTTTCTAAGAGGCCCTTTCGGGACGTACAACAATAGCCCCGCTCAAGCATCGGCCAAGGCCGCTTGGTCGGGACTATTGTGGTTGACGTTCCTGGCGTGGGCTCTCTCGGCAATTGTGCCGCACGAGCTTATTCGCTCTGGTTCTTTTCAACGAAATCAACTGCTTGGCCGACCGTCTGGATTTTTTCAGCCGCGTCGTCCGGAATGTTGATATCGAATTCTTCTTCTAGCTCCATCACTAGCTCGACCGTATCGAGCGAGTCGGCACCGAGGTCGGTGACGAAGGAGGTCTCCGATGAAATTTTTTCTTTATCGACACCAAGTTGTTCAGAAACGATGTCCGTTACGCGTTCGAGGATACTCGCCACGTGGTTTCTCCTTGCGCGCCTCTAGGCGTGCGTCTTAAAGTCTGTCAGTTCCACCCAGGGGGCGCACCGTGGCATCCCGGGGAGTTCTACGAAGGATTGTTATTTTTTTGCCGTAAGCAATAAAGGGGCCGAAGCGTCACAAAATAGAAGGTCTTCACAAAGCGGGTCAAGGTGTCCCCTTCAAGATTTTCGGTAGAAAGGGGGAATTAGGCGGTCATTCCGCCGTCAATCGTGAGGACTTGCCCCGTGATATAGGCTCCTGAGTCGCTTGCCAAGAAGAGAACCCCCTCGGCCACTTCTTCTGCCGTTCCGAGTCGCTGGAGCGGTACCCGCTGCTTGACGGCGTCCAAAAGGGGTTCTCCTAGGGCGTCGGTCATGTCCGAAGCGATAAAGCCGGGGCAGATCGCGTTGGCCGTGATCGCACGTCGCCGGCTCGCCAGTTCGCGGGCAATGGTTTGCGTGAATCCGATGATTCCCGCCTTTGAGGCGGAGTAATTCCCCTGGCCCGGGTTGCCCACAAGGCCCGAGACGCTAGAGATATTGATAATCCGCCCCCGCTTCTTCCGAATCATCGCCCCCGACGCGGCTCGGGAGAAGAGGAAAACGCTCCGCAAGTTGGTGGTAATCACGTCGTCCCAATCTTCGTCGGACATGCGAGGCAGCAACGTATCGCGGGTGATGCCTGCGTTGTTGACCAAGATGTCAAGCTGGCCCCATTTTTCGACCACGTCGTCCACCACCTTCGAGGCCGCCTCGGAGTCGGTCACGTCGCAGGTGAAGGCGATCGCCGTGCCTCCCGCAGCGGTGATCTCCGCCACGACTTCCTCAAGCTTGTCAGCCGAACGAGCGATGCACGCCACCCGTGCCCCCGCTGCCGCTAGCCGCAAGGCAATCGCTTTGCCAATGCCGCGCGAAGCGCCGGTGACAATCGCCGTTTGCTCGGAGAGATCGACTTGAATAGAGGCGTCAGGCATGGTCGTTAAGTTTGTTATTGGATGAAGTAGCTGTGAAGCAAGAGCCCGTCAATTCTTAATCTTGCTCCTAATTTTAATCAGCTTCCTTCCCACGCTAAGCCCTACGGGAGAAAAAGGAGAGGGATTAAAATTAGGAGTAAGATTAAGATTAAGAGTAAGAAAAATAGTAGGGCTCAAGCAGAAACGCCTTCGCAGGGGGTCTTTCGATGGACTCGTTTGAGCAGGCCGCGGAGGACGCGTCCAGGGCCGATCTCGTAGAAGGGCGTCGCCCCCTCGCTAAGCATTCGGCGGAGGGTCGCTTCCCACAAGACGGGGCGGACGACCTGCTGGATGAGCAATTCGCGGATTTCGTTCGGATCGGAGTGCGGCTGGGCATCGACGTTCGAGAGCACCGGCACTCGAGGCGGCTGTAGCTTCACCTCGGACAAAGCTGCCGAAAGCCGCTCGACAGCGGGCTGCATGAGGTCCGTGTGGAACGCCCCAGCCACAGCCAGCGGAATGACCTTCATGGCCCCCGCCGCCTCGGCAGCGGCGGTAAGCCGCTCGCAGGCTGCCGTGTCACCAGAGACGACCGTGTTGCCAGGGCAGAGCAGGTTGGCGATTTGGAGGGTTCCTTCCCCCCGAACCTCGGCGCAAAGCTCTTCGATCCGTTCGACCTCCAGCCCCAGAACGCTGACCATACCGCTCGGAGAGGCCTCAGCCGCCTCCTGCATGGCGGCACCCCGCTCGGCTACCACTTTGAGGCCTTCTTCAAACGATAGCACCCCGGCAAACGCCAAGGCCGTGTACTCGCCCAGGCTCAGTCCCGCAGCCACTTGGCAAGAGGCGACCACCGCCGGGTCCGATGCCTTGAGCCGCTCCAGAGCCGCTAGGCCCGCGACGTAAAGCGCCGGTTGGCTATGGACGGTCGCGTTGAGCTGCTCCGCGGGGCCGTTTAGGCAAAGCCCCAGCAGGTCGTAGCCAAGCACTTCGCCAGCACGCTCGAACAGTTCCTTGGCAGCAGGCACCTCAGCGGTCGCCTCGGCACCCATGCCGACGTGCTGCGCACCTTGTCCAGGAAATAAGAAAGCGGGACCAGATCCCATCTGATCGAACTCCGTAGCAGATG
Source organism: Planctomycetota bacterium (assembly GCA_024278035.1). The sequence goes on from JAJRUA010000384.1 coordinate 3,834, forward strand.
CTTAGTAGTAGGACTTTTCCCCGATCAGCCTTAGACGGGCTCGACCACCGTACGGCCCATGTAGTGGCCACAGTTGGGGTTGGGGCAGACGACATGCGTCGGCGTCATCGTGCCACACTTGGGGCACGAGTGGAGCTGCTTTGCGCTGTACTGGTCGTGTGAGCGACGCTTGCCAGAGCGGGAGTTGGAGTGCTTACGCTTAGGAACGGCCATCGCTACGACAGTTGGTTGGTAGGGCAGGGGATCGGGGAGACGTTTTGAGCCCCACAGACTACGCCCTAGGGGTAGGGTTTGTCAACGGCCACATCGTAGCCCCCAATTTCCCTGCGGGTGGCCTTGTAGTCCCAAGCTTTTTCTTCGGATTTTGTTGTTCGAAGGGTCGCGTCGTTCCAACAATCATTTTCTGGCCGAATGGCCGAAAATAAAGCTTGACAGAAATTCCCCGATTGGTCGGAATGGGGTGGAATCGGCCCCTGGAGCCTACGATTTTCGGTGGCAAGTTGACTTGCCCGTTGGATTTTTCGTACGATTGAGGACACAAAGAGGTTGCTGCCAATATCACCGACAGCTATCAACATCACCGTCAGGGGAGGTCATCTACGATGCCGTTATTTGAGGTCGAGACCCGTGGCCATATCATTATCTCTTGGGCCGAAGACGATGAGGCGGCTCGTGAAATTGTGGCAAAGAACTTCCCGAACGAAGAAGTCGTGCGTCTCACCAAACGGCCCCGTGATATGTGGGTGATCTCGAAGAGCGCGTTGGGGATTCCCTCGAATATGGATCCGTGCGACTCGGCTCGTGATTGCCTTTCACGTGCTGAGGGGGACAAGGTCCATGCGATTCGTCTCTACATGAACGCGAAGGGAGTCGACCTTGATCAGGCGCGCAAGGTGATCGAGTCGAACATGGTCATGGGATGGTGAATCTAGCCGCAGGCGGAAGCCGGCGGAGTGTCCCTGCCAAACCGCGGCTTCCGCCTGCGGCTAGGAAGGAATCTGTGGTTAGGGAATGGGGCCCCGTGGTGTACCGCTTAGCGGTAACGGGGTGGGTTGACCGGGGTGGCCTTCTTGGAGCCGCCTGAACCGGGGCGCGTCGCGATGCTGACGCCCGATTTGTAGGTGCCCGTCCCGCCGGGTCGGTATTCACCCGGCAGAGAGGTGAGCCGAATCTCGGATCGCTCCGAAGCGGGGGCTGTTGTAGGAACGGCGCTGGCGGTCGAGTAGACCGAGGTTGCTGGTGGTGGGGTGCCAACGACTGCCGGATGAGTGGCGGATGGCGTTGCCGCTGTTGAAGCCGCTGTCGAAGCTGACGCATAGCGGCCCCCCATGCCGTAACGGTCTTCGGTTGAAGGCGAGGCGGGCGAGGCTGCTGGCGTGGAGAAATTGGGGACCGCTTCGGCCACGGTGTTGGCCGCGGTGTTGGATGCGACGCTGGCGTAACGATCGCCGAGGCCTCCGTAACGCCCGGTGCTGGCCGGGGCGTCGCTTTTCACTTGAGCAGGAGCCGTTGGCTGATAGGCGTTCGGATCGTAGGGCCCGGCGGCAGCGTAGGCGTCCGCAGGCGTCATGGTTTTTCCCGGAGCAACATAGGGCTGAGCGGCGGGGGCGGACATTTGTGGCACCGCACGGATCTTGGCCGCTTCTTGGGCCGGAGTGGCCGAGGCGATGGAGCTGGTGGGCGGAAGCGTCCTCTTGGGCATCGCGGGTGGCGTGCTTGCCAGCGGTGTTGCGGTTGCGCTGGCGGGGAGTGCAGGAGCAATCGTCGATGCAACGGCTGTCGCCACGGGGGCTTCGATTCCTTCGATCAATGGCGTTGCCGAGTCGGAGGGGAGGGCAGGAGCCGTCCGCGCGACGAGCGACGTGTCGGCCGCCGAGCGGGACATCGGATTCCACCAGGCCCATTTTGAGCCGCCCGATTGGCAGCCGGTGGCAAGCGTAACGGTGATGGTCAAAACGGCAACGAAGCCGAGGCGTGCGTTAAGGGCGTTGGTTTTCATGGATCCAGCGCAGGAAATCAAAAGAGTTGGGGATGGTATTCGTCAGTAAAACCGGGGAGCGGTGGGCTCGCCCTTGGTTGCGCAACCTAGGGGGCTCTTTATCGGTTCGTCGGCGTCTTGCGAGCGTAACGATAGAAAAACCTTCTCGAAGCGGTCGTTGCCAGCAGGGCCAGCGCGGTGCTTGGAGGTGGGTTGCGTCGCGCACGGTAGGAAAAGAGGGGGGAGCAAGTCAACGCCGATCGGGTAATTGCCAACACAAGAAAAAGGCCGACGCTAGCGGGGCTAGCGTCGGCTCGTGTCCTCAGTCAAGGCGAGCGGCGTGGCGTAAGCCTCCCGATTTCTCCTTCCGACTTCTATAGGCGAGAAATGGCCAGTACCTTTGGTTCATCGGGGGGCTGACGCCCCGCCGCTCGCCTATTTTTTCTATTTTGCTGCCTTGTAAAGCTCATCGACTTTTGCCCAGTCGATGAGGTTAAAGAAGGCGGCGATGTAGTCGGGCCGTAGGTTTTGGTAGTTGAGGTAGTAAGCGTGTTCCCAAACATCGAGGCCCAGGATCGGCGTGCGGCCTTCCATGTAAGGGTTATCTTGGTTCGGGGTGCTCTCGACAGAAAGTTTGCCTTCGGCATCGACGCTAAGCCATGCCCAACCGCTGCCAAAGCGGGTGGCAGCCGCATTAGAGAAGTCGGCCTTGAACTTATCGAAGCCGCCGAGTTCGTTGTCGATCGCTGTGGCGACATCGCCAGTGGGCGTCCCGCCACCTGAAGGGCTCATGACAGTCCAAAACAGGGAGTGATTGGCATGGCCGCCGCCGTTGTTGCGGACTGCACCACGGATGCCTTCGGGCACGGAGGCGAGGTTGCGGCAAAGGTCTTCGATCGACTGCTCGGCAACGCCTGCTCCTTCGAGGGCGGCGTTGACCTTCGTTACGTAAGCGTTGTGGTGCTTACCATGGTGGATTTCCATAGTGCGCGTATCAATGTGCGGCTCAAGAGCATCGGTAGCGTAGGGTAGGGTGGGAAGGCTGTAGGCCATGATAGGGGACTCCTGTGTCTTTATGTCTTGAAAAGGCCACCGCGATCAAAGAAGCGGACGGCAGGAAGGCAAGTAAAATGATCGGCTTAGAAACGCCAATCATCCTCATGCCTTAGCGTCGCGTACGAGCACGATTATTTCAAGCGCCGCTTCCAAGAGAGAGCAGGCGAGCCGCGAGCGTCAGCGACCGGAGTTAGTAGCCAACAGCCCGCGTTTCACTCCGGTCGCTGACGCTCGCGGCTCGCCTTTTAATCGGTGCTTAGCCGCGGGGGGAGCGCAACTTTCCTAGAAGTTGCGTCAACTCTCGGCTTTGCTGGGCGAGTGCCGCCAGTTGTCCTTGCACCTGTTTTTCAAGGGTTGCGTCGGCGTGCTGCGTGTCGCAACGCCACGTGCTTTCATCGGCGAACGCGAAGGCTTCGTCGAGTAGGTCGGACGAGGCGGCTAGTGTAGGAATAGCCCGCCGTTCGGAGCCAGTTTGCAGGCGGTAAAGCTCTTGGGTATCGCTACGCATCGGACGACTCCGCTTGGGTTGGAGGCGTATAGGTGGCAGCTTCTTCCGAAGCGTCGAGATCGACCTCTTTGGCCATCAAGTAGGACTTGAGGCTTCCGAGCAATAGCCGGGCCCGTTCGGTGACTTGGGCCGAGCAACGGTCCCGTTTGGGGCGGATCGTTACATCGGCGTAGGTGTAGGCGTAAGCCCCGGCGGCGAATCCCAGGTTGTTGGTTTTCTCAATGTGTTCTTGCGAGAGTTTCAGATCGATCAAAAACGAAATCGTACGATCGCTTTGGCGACGACTGGCCGGATGAGGGTGATCGGTCACCAGCAGCTTGAGGTGACTTTCGGCGGTCTTGAGAATCTTTGCGTCGTGGTCGGCCACGAACCCACGCAGTTTTTCGACAGCCAGTTCGATAGGGACATTCGTTACGAGGCGCGTTTCGATTAGTTTTGATCCTCCCAGGGCACGAAGGCCCCAGCCTTTGAATCCCAACCAGCCCATGAATCCCGAACCGCTAGTAGAAGTGCTTGTATCGGTCGAAGACATTCCGTCCCCCAATTGTACGACTTGATTGCGTCCTTGGTCTTTTGCTTGCAAAAGACCACGGTCGGCTCTTCGGAGCATGGTTTCGGGCGTGTCGCCCATTTGTAGTTCGGTGACGCCAAAGCTGGCGGTAAGCCGCTTGTTGCCGAGATTGACGTGAGGCGTTTCGGAGAGTTTGCGGCGAATTTGTTCAGCCCGTCGGGCGGCGGTGGCGTTGTTGCAATCGGCACAAAGGACGGTGAACTCTTCGCCGCCGTAACGAGCGACCAAGTCCCCCGACCGACACATCGATTTCAGAAGCGAGGCGACCGCGATAATCGCTTCATCGCCCGCTTGGTGGCCGTAAGTATCGTTAATGTTTTTGAAGTGGTCGATATCGACCATGATGAGGCTGCACGGGAGGCCCGTCTCTTGGTGGGCATCAATGAAGGCGTCCAGCATTCGGTCAAACTCTCCCCGGTTGGCCACTTGGGTCATCGGGTCTTTAGTCATCTCGGAGTGCAGCGTTTGGCAGCGTTCTTCGAGGGTGGCTTCGCTTGAGGCATCGTGCAAAAGAACGATGGCCCCTTGGGGGGTGTTACTGTCGCCCAACGGGATAAGGTGTAGGTCAACGCTCACACTTTGGCCATTGCGGCCCATCACGATCACCCGATCGAGAGCTTGCACACCAGTATTGATGGCTTCAGCCAGAGGGCAGTTTTTGTCAACGATCCGGTCCCCTTCGGATTGGGACATGTCGAGCAAGCTAGGTAGTAATTGCTTGCCGGTGGCCGCTGTTGAGCCGATGCCAGTGAGGCGTTCAGCACCCGTGTTCCAGAAGAGAATGCGACGTTGTTCATCAACGTAGATAACCGCGTCGTGCATATTCTCAACGAGTTTTGCTGAGAAAATGGAC
>JAJRUA010000385.1 GCA_024278035.1 Planctomycetota bacterium
CCGTCGCCCTCGCATCAGCCCTTCGCCCCGCTCTAGGGTTGGTGTGAGGGCGATGGTGGCGGGGCGCCCCCACTGGCGAGCCCGAGCGGAGGTCTTTTTCTCGCTATTCGGAACCTTACCCACGGAAACCCCGGATGGACCATTTTAGAATCCATTTTCCGGTTTTTTTCAGTCGTCGGGGCATCCGGTTAATCATCGCGATGTAGGTGAGCACTTCGGCAGAGGCAGTCGTCTTTCCGAGTTACCGTGGGTGGGTGGAATCTCCGCTCCGGCTCGACAGAATCGACAGAAAGAGGTCACTTTCTCGCTTTTGTACAAACTACCCACGATAGTTCCGAAGTTCCGAAGGGACCGCTTTTGCTCGCATTGACCTACGCCGTCGATTCCTCTACTTACCAATCCCATGGGACTTTCACTCATGAGATCAGCACGCAGCCATGCTAGCAATAGGGGCCTTCATCGGGTCGTCTGTCTGCTGCCGGTTGCCTGCTGCCTGCTGCTGGTCGGATGTAACAATGGCCGACAGCTTCAGGCGGACCTCTATCAGCGTGAACTCCGGCTTCAAGAGGACGAAATCTATCGCTTAGAAGACAACCTCGAAGAGTACCAGGCGATCGTGCGTGGCTATCGCTGTGAGGTGGCTGACTTGAAGCGAGAGTTGGCAAACACGCAATCGGACTCGGTGAGCGGCCCGGTCCATGGGCCACCGACGATTGTGCCGGTCGACGGTCCAGAGTTCTCTCCTAGCGGTTCTGAGCCCAACCAATTGCCTTCGGTTTCCGAAGGAGAATCCGAAGAAGACGACGAGCCCTTTCCTGCTCCCGATGCGGAGGAGGCCCCGCCGTTCATGCCTGGGGCCAACAGAACCGCCCCTCCATCGGAGGCCACAGCAACGCTTGCCCAACACAAGTCGCCCCTCCCTAAAAAAGCGATCCTAGCGACCAAGAAAAAGCTTGACGAGGTGGATCCTCCACTCCCGTTTTCGCCAACTCAAGCTCCCCCGATAGCCGAATCGACAGCCGAGCCCAAGTTGTCCGTCCAGTCCGAGTCCGTCCAGCCCTTGCACGCCAACCCTTTGGCCAGCGACTCCCCCGCTACCCGCCCTTCTTCCAACAGAAGAATAGCGACTTTTATCGAGCCGGCGACTCTGAAAGCGACGCCCAAGAAACGGGCCACTCCGCTTCTCAAACTGGCGACCGTCGATTCGGTTCGAGTCGATCTGCAGAACGGACCCCGTGAATCAACTGGCGAGCTAACACTCTTGGCCAAGCTCGTGCCGTTGTCAAACGGAGAGGTAGCCTACTTTGAGGGAGAAGCATCGGTCCTGCTTGCCGACATGTCACGTCGCGGCACACGCCGCCGCATAGGACGCTGGGACTTCTCGGCGAACGAAGTCGCCCTGGCGTGGTCCCAAGGCTCGGCAGAGCTTGAATTGCCGCTTCTCTTGCCTGCTGAATTGATTAGCAAAACCCCAACCGACCGACCGCTTCGCCTGTGGATTCGCTTGGTCGATCGCCGTGGGCGTAAGACTCTCCATTCCATTGATGTCGATTTTCTCGATCGTCCTTGGCGACTTGCCGAGACGCGCCCGGCAGGATTGATCCCAGCCCACCCGATCAAGATGGCTATTTCAGTCGAGAGCAACGATCTCACCGGCAAGCTAAAGAAGGAGCCGATAACCGTATCGACCCAAAGCGGCTGGCGACGTGCGGTGCTTCATCGGTCCAGCACAAAATCAGCCCCCAAGCGTGACGATGCTGTTCGACCGGCAACGTACACATCTCCCACCGAGACGACGAGCCCCTAGTAGCCAGCCCGAAATACCGCCGAAATAGGACGGGGTCGCCAATTCACCTGAAATCTACCCGCCGATTTTGGTGAGAAGGCTCTTTTTTATCCGTGGTGATCTGCTGAATCTGCTCCGTATTGCTCTACACTGGATCCGCGTCGAATTCATCCGAGCCCTTGCTCTGCTCCTTTTACCTCTTTTAGCTACTCTTATGTCTCTATTAAAATACCATCCGGCTGGCACTTTTCTTGATAACGGGGGCACGAGCGCTGAGGATTTGGCCGCTTTATCGCCGCAACTAGTTTCAGCACGGGCTGAGGTGATGGCCGACGCCCAGCTATGGGCTGAGTGTGCTGGGGGGGCGGGAGGGGCTGAGATACCGGAGAAGAAGCAGCCGCTGGATGCCGGTTTTCATTTCCTTCCCGATCGTTTGCTAAAAGAACTTGCGTCCAAGGGAGACGCTAGCGAAATTGCGCAGATTCAAGCGACCGCCGACCGCCTAGCCCGAGAATGCAAGAGTGTTGTCGTGCTAGGAATTGGAGGCTCTTACATGGGGGCCCGAGCATTGCTCGAAGGATGCTGTACGCCTTATTACAACGAAGTCGGTGCCGCAGAACGAGGCGACCGGCCTCGGCTCTACTTCGAGGGGAACAACGTCGATAACGATGCCGTCTGCGGGCTGGTCGAGTTGCTACAGTCGCGCGACGAGCCCTGGGGCCTCGTCGTTATTAGCAAGAGTGGTGGCACCCTCGAAACGGCTGCCGCGACGCGCATCTTCCTTCGTGAACTGAGCGACAGTGTGGGAGGAGACACGGCGAAGGTCGCCGAGCGTTTTGTTCCCGTAACCGGCACAAGTGGCAAGCTGTTCAATCTCTCGACGGCGCTAGGCTGCCAAGAAATTTTTGCCGTACCGGATGGCGTGGGGGGCCGATTTAGTGTGCTCAGTGCGGTGGGGCTTTTGCCGGCGGCGTTGATGGGACTCGATATCGAAAAGCTGCTTCAAGGTGCCAAGGAAATGAACGATCATTTTGCGACGGCCCCGCCTGAGAAAAATGTCGTTCTACAATACGTTGGCATTGGCCATTTGCTGGAAGAGTCGCAAAGGTGCGTCACGCGGATTCTCAGCACTTGGGGCAAACGGCTCGAAGCGACCGGCCTGTGGTACGACCAACTTCTGGCCGAGAGCCTTGGTAAAAACGAACAGGGGGCTCTGCCGCTCACCATCGTCAATACACGCGACCTCCACAGCCGGGGCCAGCAGCATCAAGAGGGGCCACGGGACAAGGTAATCACCAACGTCATCGTTGCGTCGATCGATAGTGAGCCCCTTGCCATCGGCACGAGCGATAACAACCAGGACCAACTCAATGAACTCTCAGGCAAGACGTTGCCCGATATCCTGACCGCTGCAATTGCCGGTACAAACCAAGCCTACGCCGAGGCCAACCGTCCGACGGCAGATATCGTTTTACCGAAGCTCGACGAACAAACGCTTGGTCAATTGCTACAAATGTTAATGCTCGCCACGGTGGTCGAAGGCCGCCTGATCGACATCAACCCCTACGGCCAGCCCGGCGTCGAGGCATACAAGAACAACATGAACGCGATCCTACGTCAATGACGAATGGACGAAACAGTTTTGACAGGATCGACATGATTTACAAGATAGAAAGAGTTGAGGAACCTCGGGGTTTGATGTGTTGCCTCATTCCGAAATTACCGAGCAAGTCATTGGTTCTGCGTACGAAGTCTTCAATGAACTTGGGTTTGGCTTTCTAGAAACCGTCGATGAGAAAAGCATGCTGGTTGCGCTGCGCGACCGTGGCTTATCGGCTGAGAGCCAAGTTCCGATTGAGGTTCGATTTCGGGGAGAGGTCGTGGGAAATTACGTTGCAGATATATTGGTTGATCGTGTGGTATTAGTCGAGCTAAAGTCGGTTCGAGAGTTAGTCGTTGCCTATGAGGTCCAACTGGTCAACTACTTAACAGCAACTCGCCTGCCAATTGGATTGCTCTTGAACTTCGGTCGAAACGGTGTTGGCATCAAACGCAAGGTTAGAGAGCTCCCACACCAAAAACCATCCCGTTAATCTTGTTAATCCTGTCAAGGTTTCTTATGCCTACCAAAATCACATGGCTTGGCCATAATTGTTGGTTGCTTGAAACGGCTGGTCACACGCTGATTATTGATCCGTTTTTGGAAGATTCTCCAACATCGTCCATGAAAGCGGCTGAGGTTGAAGTGGATTTTGTACTCGTTTCCCATGGGCACTTTGACCACATCGCTGATGCGGCAACGATTACCAAGCGGACAGAGGCCACCGTGCTGGCCAATTTTGAGGTCGCCTCTTGGCTGCAAGGGGAGGGCGTTCCAGAGGAACATTGCATTGGAATGAATCCAGGGGGAGGAATCGACCAACCGTTCGGACGGGTCGAAATGACAACGGCCCATCACAGCAGCAGTTTTCCGGAAGGGAGCTACGCGGGCGTTGCGTGTGGCATCGTGATCGAATCGGCTGGCAAGCGGATTTACTTCGCTTGCGATACGGCTCTGTTCAGCGACATGCGGCTCATCGGCAGGAAGGGGCTCGACTTGGCGGTCTTGCCGATCGGCGATCAATTTACGATGGGCCCTGCCGATTCGGTTGAAGCGACCAAGTTGCTCTCCCCCGCCAAGGTGCTGCCTTGCCACTACAACACCTGGCCCCCGATCGAACAGGATGCGGAAGCTTGGGCCCGAACGATCCAAAAAGAAACCGACGCAGAACCGATCGTCCTTCAGCCGGGTGAATCCCTTGTTTTGTAATCGATTCGCGCAGAGACACGGAGACGCTGAGGATAAATGCTTAACCACTAAAGTAGTAACTGCGGTAAGTTTTTTCGTAACCGTTCACGGGTCAAAAAAAGCGAACCGCAAATGAACGCGAATAAACAATGCAACCGTTCACGGCCTAGGGGCTAATCGGCTAACAGCGAGGGAGCCGGTTTTCCCTTGATTTTAGCCTCGATCGCTTCATGGAGGAAGTGAAAGAAGCTGCGGCCCTGTTTGCCGCAGGTGGCGATTGTGGTCCACATCCGCTCGTGATAACGCTGCCCCGCTGTGCTGCGAGTCCCC